>JANOGL010000334.1:0-9128 GCA_031405985.1 Acidobacteriota bacterium
TGGTCGGGACGACAAGATTTGAACTTGCGACCTCTCGCACCCCAAGCGAACGCGCTACCAGACTGCGCTACGTCCCGAAATGTCGATTTTTTAGAGTAGTTTTACCGCCGTGGAATGTCAAACCGTTTGCCTAGGCTGAAGCTGATGGCTTGTTTTTGAGCATTTCGCGAAGATCGAGCAGCTGCGCAGCGATCTTCTTCAAAGCCTCCCGCTGATTGCCCGAAAATTCTGCATCGTAGGACGTTTTAGCGTCATCGGCAGACGGCTCGATGTGCGTATCAAAAAGAGTCGGCGCCTCCACATCTTTGCGGGCACTCGAAGTTTGCGGCTTTGTTCCTTCGCGCGTGTCGGATTGCAGCTTTTTGCGGGCACCGGCAATCGTAAACATCTCTTTGTAAAGAAGCTGTTTGATCTTAAGGGCGATCTCGACATCGCGGCGGCGATAGCTACGCTGGCCGGACTTATTCTTCTGCGGCGAAAGCACCGAAAACTCGGTTTCCCAATATCTCAACACATGCGCCTGGACGCCGACGAGGTCGCATACTTCGCCTATCTTAAAAAATAGTTTTTCGGGGATTATAACTTCGTCTTGTATCATTACTCGTGTTAAAGTTGCTTCGTAATTTATCAGCCGTTATTGTATGTATTTACTAAACTTGTGTCAACAACGCCCCGATGCGATCCGAATTCGAGTTCATCCAAAACATTAAGAGCAGGTATTCGCTTGCGTCGGTCGGCGACGATTGCGCCATTCTTCGCAAAAACGACACGACCGATCTCCTCATCACGTCGGACATGCTGGTCGAGGATATCGACTTTCGGCTCGACTGGACAACGCCGGAGTATCTGGGCAACAAGGCTCTCGCCGTTTCCCTATCCGATATCGCGGCAATGGGCGGCGAACCGAAGTTCGCAATGCTCTCGATCGGAGTTTCGGAAAAGCTGTGGAAAACTGATTTTGTCGATCGATTTTACGAAGGTTGGCACAAGCTTGCCGAACAATTTGAAGTCGAAATGATAGGCGGCGACGTTTCCCGTTCGCCGGATAGGCTTGTGATCGACTCAACGGTACTCGGCGAGGTTCCAAAGGGAGAAGCCATTCTGCGTTCCGGCGCCCGACCGGACGATGCGATCTTTGTAACAGGTTATCTGGGCGGCGCGGCGGCTGGTCTCAACCTGCTGGAAAAAGGCGAAACGCCCGCCGGGGATCTGACCGAGGCAGTTCGTCATTTGATCTTACGCCAGCTTCAACCGATACCTCAGGCACGTACTGGTAAAGCGTTGTACGAAATACACTTGCCTACCGCAATGCTGGATATAAGCGACGGCCTGTCATCGGACCTTGATCATCTAATAATCGCAAGCGGCGTAGGGGCCAGGGTCTACGCTGATAGGATCCCGGTCGACCCCGCAATCGCAGGAGCCGGCTCGGTAATCAGCGATGCGCTCGATCTGGCGTTGAACGGCGGCGAGGACTTCGAGCTTCTCTTCACGACCGGACCGGAAAAAAATTTCCGCAGCCCTCGACCTTGGATTTCATCACATCGGTGAAATAACCGAACAGAGCGGAATCATCGAACTTGTAAGCGATAACGACGTGTTGCGTCTCGAACCGAAAGGTTATCGTCATTTCTAAAGATTTTCTCATTGCTGTCGTCGATGAGATCCCGGGCGCTTTACCGGGATCGCCATTCCCTCTCTGCCTTTCGGCGGACGGCGGGCAATAACAGCCATCGGATTGCGACGATGCCGAATCGTGCCCAACGCCAGTACGGCAAGAATTTCTTACGTGCATCATCATCGGTCGCGACGGCGCGAACCTCGTGAGCGAAAATCGAGACGTTAGGCTCTATTTCGTCGGCCTCAAGGGTCCATACGATCTTCACAAGATCCGGTTCGGAGTACTGGCGGAATTTTTCCGTAGCGATCGGCGTAAACGTAACATCGCCAAACCATGGTTGACAAACGGCTCCGCAGATCAATTGTCCGCGCTCCTCTACCAAAGTTCCCCACCCGAGCTGACGGGTTTCTTCTACCATTCCGATCTTACGACGCCTGTCGAGAGTCCCGCCGAGTATCAACTTTCGCGCATTGACGATCAGCCATATAAGCCAGATCGATTGCATATCAAACTCGTACGCCGTTTTCATGACGATCTCCGGCGGAGCATTTACACGCCGCTCAAAACGCTCGCGGATGTCGAATTTTGGAATGAATGGATCGAGGATCGCTTGCATCTCACCCAATATTGTACTGCTGTTCCGCAAACGCAACGCAGCACGCAGTTAGTTATAATGCCGTTGTGAGAATAAAGAAATTCCGCTGCATTCAGTGCGGCGGGCCAAAGGTCAATGAATACACGACGCCGTATATCATGTGCGATTTCTGCGCTTCGTTTACCGATATTGATTTTGCGATCGGCATTGAAACTTGGGATGAGAACGCAGCGACGACCGCGGGTTATCAACTGAAGAAGAACGAGCTGACGGCGCGTTCGCAAAATGCACTGGCACGCGGCGACCGCGATGAATATTACCGACTGCAGCGCGAATATTGGGATTTTTACTATCGCAGCTTCCCCGCCTATCTGCCGCCGACGATAGATACGGGCGAAAAGTATGCGCTTTATCTTGAGATCTGCGCGGTCTCGAGTGTCGAGAGCGGCTTTGATCCGAAGTGGCAAAATTACGCGGCCGAGCAGCAGCGTCTGCAGAATGCGGTGCAATATTTTCAGATCGGCGGAGCGACAAAGGCCGAGAGCGCGAGTTTCTTTACGCTGGCGCGCTTTTTTATCACCACGACAAAAGAAGCCATGCGTGAGTTTTACGAGAATCCGCGATACGCCGCGATGCACGAGCTGCTTCCCGAATCGCTGCACCTGAAGATGCGCTCCTCGATGTTCGTTCAGGCATGGCTGCCGTATTTGACCGATGCCGATGCTGATCGGCTGCTCAAGATGCTGCACTTCTCGAACGAGTACGTCGAGATCGAACGGCCAATAGGGCAGACAGTCGAATGCAGCTCATGCAAAGTGACGCTCTTCGCACCCGAAGGCTCGTATCGTGTATTTTGTGAGAAATGCCGTCGGTCAACACCTGTCAAAACCGAGTTTACTTGTATGTCGTGCGGTTCGCCAAACGCGGTGCCAGAGAACCCGGTAAAACCGATCGAGTGTTCGCGGTGCGGCGTCGCAAACCGCCTTATCAGTCCGATGTTTGGAAAGCATTAACTCAGCAGCAGCCGACATTCTACTTGCGTTTAACGGCTTTTTAGTTGTAAATTACCTTAGAATTGGAGTCAACAACGTTTTGCTTACAGCCCGCGTTTTACTTTTGAACTTTTCGTACGAGCCGCTCGGCACGGTCGGCGTCGCACGCTCGGTTTGCCTGTGGTTTCGCGGAGCAATCTTTGTCGAGGAGAATGACGGCGATAATGTGCTGCGTTCGCCTTCGACGACGTTTCCCGTGCCGTCTGTGATTCGTTTGCGGCATTACGTGCATCTGCGTCGCAACAGCCGCGAGACGACCATGAAGCGTGCGCGAATCTACATTCGCGACCGCTATCGCTGCCAATATTGCGCCGAGCACAAGCATGCGAAAGACTTGACGCTCGATCACATCTTCCCGCGTGCACAAGGCGGCGAACACACGCCGCAGAATCTTGTGACCGCGTGCGTAAAGTGCAATCAGCGCAAAGGCAACCGCACGCCCGAGCAAGCGCGTATGCCGCTGCTCACGTCGCAAAAGCTGCTTCGGCTCGGCCTCGATCATGTGCTGCTGTGTCACTACGCCGAGAACCGCCCGGAATGGCGCAAATACCTGTTTATGGACGACGCTGTCGATGAAGTGAACATCATGGCAGCCTAAACCTAAGACAGAGGTGATTTGATGCGATTGCGGAAAGTAAAACCGCAGTCGCATTTTTAATTTGTTTCTGTGCCATGTGAAGAAAACTTCGCTCTGCGGCTTGCCGCTCTATTTGCGGTGAGGCTTGCCTCACCGAGAGCCACTAAACCGGTTTTTGCGGCTTGCCGCCGCGGAAACCTGAAAATTGATTGGGCTTTGGCAGCGGCAAGCCGCGAAGAATGATATACGCAATCGGAGGAGCAAGCTCCTCCGCAAATAGAGCGGCAAGCCGCACAAGATAAAAACTGACGACTTTATGAGATACAAACATGAAACTGAGATAGCCGAGGTCGTGCGCGGCTTTGAGAATGCGACGATCTCGCGTGACAAATGGAAACACGCCGAGCATTTGACCGTTGCTCTGCACTATCTGTCGCAGCACGACATCGAAACGGCAACGGCAAAGATGCGCGATGGCATTTTCAAGCTGCTCGGCGCGTTTGGCGTCGATACGGCCAAAGAAATGCCGTATCACGAGACGCTGACCGTATTCTGGATGCGCACCGTCGCGGATTTTAACGCGTCGAAAAACGGATCTTCGCTTTTGGACAAAGCAAACGAACTGGTCGCAAACTACGACAAAGATTACCCGCTGCGATTCTACAGCCGAGAGTATTTGTTTTCTGACGAAGCTCGCGCACGTTTTGTAAATGGGGACATTCGTCAAAAAGAAAGAGGTTGAAAGTTCAATGAACAATCAAACAGAGTTTTATATTTATCCACCACTAGAAATTCCTGGACTGCTCGCAATATTCATGCGGCCCAGTAGACAAGAAATTGTGAACGGTATTGAAAGTAAAGCAACAGAACGACGTTTTGTCGTAAGAGCGGTTGTAATGGATCAGGTTCCCTTATCCTTCGAGATAGCCGAGTTCATAAGTCGTGTCAGTAACTCACTTCTGATGGTGAACGGTGATCCACTCACAATTTATCTACATCATACTGGTAATCACGCAATCTTTTATTACCTTTTCCCCAGAAAAAACGGTGAGTTGTCGCATATCGATGTCGAGGTTAATGCAAAAAACGTGCTCGATGCATTAGCGCTCGGCAGAACCCTCGTAAATCAGTTGTTAGATACGTTGATGAGAGAATTATGGTTGCCATTGAGTATTGTTCGAATGGATCTATATCTGAACAATGACAATGAACCTTTGCTTCATCAGTTGATGTTGCCATTCAATCGAAAGCTTGCATTAGGACCATTGGGCGGATTTGATTCGTTTCCTTTGTTCCTTACTTATGAATCGCTTGTCCGTGAAGCGATATGTGCCACAAGTCCTTATTATCGGCTCCTTTGTGCATTTCGACTTGTCGAAGGACATCGTTACCTACGGAGTGAAATTGGTAAAATCAGAAAAAAACTTTCTGTTGAGAAACGGTTGCCAAAAGCGCCAGTTGTCGATGCCAATTATCTAGTTGCGCTTGGTTTTGATGTTGAGTTTTCTCAAAATACAACGAGCCTGACGGAATTGGCTAAAGCATTTAAACCCTTGAGACATCAAGTCGCACATTTTGTTTTTAAGGGGGATTTTGGGAAGACTGCTTTGCATGTATCAAGCGGCGCGAATTTTCGATTATACTCCGTTGCAGCAACCATACTGCTTCATTATGCTTATCAAGGATTCAGGGATATTTTTGGATATTTTCAACAATATCTGAACGGACAAGTATTTCGGGGTTCCATTTTGCCGGAAATCGAGCGTAGGGAAAGTTTTGTACCTACAGCGCAGGACTCTTCGGGCCAAAAGAGTAACGTGATGGCAAGGGGACGAAAAGCTACGAAAAACACGAATAAATCTATGCTCAGATTTTTTAACACGTTATCGCGTTCCGTCGAGGAGTTTCAGCCGCTCGAAGCCGGCAAAGTGCGCCTCTATATCTGCGGGCCGACGGTTTGGAACTTTGCGCATATCGGTAATTTTCGCACGTTTATTTTTGGCGACGTGCTGCGGCGGTATTTGAAATTCAAAGGCTATGAGCTGACTCATGTCTTTAATCTGACTGACGTTGACGACCGCATTATCAGCGAAGCCGCGAAGCAGAATATCAGCATCGACGAATTTACGGCGCCGTATATTCAATACTTTTGGGAAGACTTCGACGCGCTCGGCATGGAGCGGCCCGAGGTCACGCCGCGTGCGACGCACCATGTCGCCGAGATGATCGACATCATCGCGAAGCTGCTCACCAACGGCCACGCGTACGAGTCGGACGGCTCGATCTACTACCGCATTGCTGCGTTTCCCGAATACGGCAAGCTGTCGAAAATAAAATTCGAGGGCAACATCACCGGCGGCAGCGAGCGCATCGACACCGACAAATACGAAAAGGAAGACGCCCGCGATTTTGCGTTGTGGAAACTCGTCGGCCCGGACGACGAACCGGGCTGGGACGCACCGTTTGGCCGCGGCCGCCCGGGCTGGCACATCGAGTGCTCGGCGATGGCGATGAAGTACCTCGGCGAGACATTTGATATTCACGCGGGCGGCCAGGATCTGCAATTTCCGCATCACGAGAACGAGATCGCCCAGAGCGAAGGCACGACCGGCAAGCAGTTTGCAAAATACTGGATTCACAGCGAATTCTTAAAGATCGACGACGTGACAATGTCGAAATCGAAGGGAAATTTCTTTACATTTCGCGATCTGCGTGAACAAGGCTATTCACCGCTCGCGATCCGTTATTTGCTGCTCTCAGTTCCCTATCGCAAACAGTTGAACTTTACATTCGAAGGCCTGCAAGGCGCCGAGTCAACCGTCGAACGCCTGCGAAACTTCCGCTCGTTGGTGTGCGAAAGTGTCAGTAGCCCGCACGTAAGTAAGGGCTCAACTGGCGCAGAAAACGCGTCAGGAATTGTCCAACCCGCTCTCAAAAAATTCGAGGCCGCGATGGACGATGACTTCAACACCGCCGCAGCTCTCGCCTCGGTTCACGACATGGTACGCGAGGTCAACACGGTGATGGCGAATGATGGCTTGTCGGCTGACGATAAAACCGCCGTTCTCGACGCGATCGCAAAATTCGATGCGGTTCTTGGCATCTTTGGCGCCGAAGAAACTAAAATCCTAGACGCCGACATCGAAGCGCTCATTGCGGAACGCCAAACCGCGCGGCACAACCGGGACTTTGCCCGCTCAGACGAGATCCGCGACGAACTTGCCGCACAAGGCATCATCCTCGAAGACACAAAAGACGGCGTCAGGTGGAAGCGACGATAGCCGTCACCCGCGTCACCTTCGTTCGAGCACAACCACATTTGTTGTCTCAGGCCCGGCGACGCCTTGGCTGATCGAAACGGCTTGATATCCTTTCTCGGAAAACGCTCGTAGCGGCGGTTGACCCTCATCGGCGTTGCCACCTCTAAAAGCAACCGCGATTCGTTCCGCATCTATCTCGGCGACATCGACGGTTTTTACTTCGTCAAAGCCCCTCGGCAAAAAATACGCGGGGTCTTCGCGCACTCCGTCGAGGCCGTGAACCATAAACACTTTTTGTCCGGTTCCACGCCGTGCAAACCAGATGTGATAGGCGATCAATTCTTCAGCCGCATAAATATCGGTAGTCTGTTCCAGCTTTGCCGTCTGCCTATCCCAGCCACACCATACATTGCTCTGTACTCGCAGATACAGAAACACAGACGGCACAAACGCAATCAAAATGATGAATACCATCGCGACGACAAAGATTATCGGTTTAAGCCGAGCGAGAGACATCGAGATGAGGATCATGACAGGGGCGATCATGATGATGAGATGCCGGATTCCCCACACGGAGTAGGGGAAAAGCCAACTCGCAGCAAACGCTACTAATATTGGAACAACACCGAAGATCAAAAGGGGCACGGCTGCTGACCTGACTTCTTCAGGTTGGTTCCGAAATCTCCAAAAGAAGAACATGGCCGCCGCGACCATTATCAACAAGATCAACACGGAATACGGGTATAGCGACTCCGGGTCGCCCGAGCTTGACTGGTGATAGAACAGCTCGGTTAGGTCGAATACAAAAACAGTGATTTCTCGCAAGCCGGGACGTTCCATCCAACCGATGTTCTGGGCCAGTCGCGGACCACTTTGCGCGGCCGAAATAACGGCAAAAAGCCATGGCAGAAAAGCGACACAGGCGATTGCCGACATGGAAAGCACTTGCCGCAATCTTGCCCGATTGAGTAGCAACACCGCCACAATCTCACTGACGATGACCAGCCACCCGAAATAATGCGTGTAAACCAGTAAAATATTGACGACGACGAGTGCCGTAAAGTTTTTGCCTCGATAGAAATACCGCACGAACAGCCACATCGAAAAGAGCGAGAGGCACATTAGCAGGCTGTACATTCGCACTTCCTGAGCGTATTTGATGAGCGAGCCGTTGACGGCCAAAAGAAAGAGAGCAAGAGCCTGTGTCCAAAAATTTAATTTGAGTTCGCGACAAAGCGCGATGAATGGAAAGATCGCGAAGATGCTAAAAACAACCGGCAGCATTCGGAGCCAAAGCAAACTTTCGCCGCCGACGCTGATCCAGAACTTTAATAAAACATAAAACAGCGGCGGGTGAATCAGATCGAGCGCGACAAAGTTGAGTATCGAGTTCCATGAATGTTCGGCAGCATGAACGCTGAAGATCTCGTCAAACCACAGACATGTTTCCGTCAGTCGCCACAACCGCAATCCGACATACGCGGCAATTAGGAGTAGAATGGCAGCTACGTGCGTGTAGCGTATTTGTCGCATTTATTGTGAACCGTCGTTGCACAACTTGCCGCCGATGCTCGTGTAAAAGAGTTTCACTTCTTTAAATGTGTCGGTGTCGCGGCAGTATGAGAGACAACTGTCGTAAGGTTTTGAGTAGATGTGAAGACTGACCGCACGTGCGTCGTATTCGGCGAGATTTAGGATTTGATGGATCGGTTCTTCGAGTTCGACTTTTGCGGCGAGACAGTCGGAAAGTTCGAAGCTATCGGTTTCGCGAAGTTTGCAAAGCCCAAGCGATTCGTCAAGCTCGTCAACTGCAAAATTTTGCCCAAGTAACTTCCCAATCGGCACTGTCATCCAACATTTTTGATCAGCGTGGTTGTGTATGCGTGAGACTTGGCCTTTTTCCCAGCAGATCGCCATCATTTCAAAGCGGTCGTCTTTATGGATCAAATTTCGCGTGTAAAAATCCGGGCTCCAGTGAAAATATTTTGTAATCGAATCGACCTCGACCGGATTGTTGCCGAGG
>JANOGL010000352.1:0-6655 GCA_031405985.1 Acidobacteriota bacterium
AAAAATAGTTTTTTCGAAATCTCTGCGTACTTTGTGTCCTCTGCGTTAAAAAATCTTAGTAAACCATTCGAGCCTTGATCGTTCCCTTGATGCCCTTGACGAGCTCGAACGCCTCGCGCGAAATTCGGTGATCGACGTCGAGAATGACGTAGCCGATCTCATCATTTGTTTTGAGATATTGGCCGGTGATGTTAAGACCGCGTTTTGAGAGACGCGAGTTTATCTGCCCTAAGATGCCGGGCACGTTGCGGTGAATGTGCAGGATCCGGTGTGTGCCGGCCTGCGGCGGCAGACTCACGGGCGGGACCGTGTGCGAGCCCTCGGAAGTGCCGAGTTCGAGATATTTTACGAGTTTATGTGTGACGTCGAGGCCGATCGCACCTTGCGCCTCCTCGGTCGAGCCGCCGATGTGCGGCGTCAGGATCACATTCGGAAGATTTTGCAGAACAGAGGTGAATTCGTCGCCGTTTTTCTCAGGCTCGTGCGCAAAAACATCGACCGCCGCACCGCTAAGATGACCTTTGTCGAGCGCTTTTTTGAGCGCGTCGAGATCGACGACATCGCCGCGACTGTAATTGAGCAAGATCGCGCCTTTCTTCATCGACTTTAGCGACGCGGCGTTGATCATGTTCCGCGTTGTCGCGTCCGACGGCACGTGCAGCGTCACGATGTCCGAGCGTTTTAGCAGATCGCGGAGATCGCGAATTTGCTTTGCGTTGCCGTGCGGCAATTTCGTCGCGATGTCGTAATAACAGACCTGCATACCCAACGCCTCGGCCATGATCGACACCTGAGAGCCGATATTGCCGCAACCGACGATGCCAAGCGTCTTGCCGCGAAGCTCAAAGCTGCCTTTCGCTTCTTTGAGCCAAACACCTGCGTGCGCCGCCGCGTTTTTATCCGCAATTTTGCGAATCAGCATCACGCACAATCCAATGATCAACTCCGCGACCGAACGCGTATTCGCATGCGGCGCGTTAAAAACCGCAACGCCTTTTTGAGTGGCGGCTTTCAGATCGACTTGATTCACGCCGATGCAAAATGCACCGATCGCGAGCAGCTTGTCTGCCGCATCGATAACGCGCTTTGTTATCAGCGTCTTCGACCTGATGCCGAGCAGATGCACGCCCTTAACAATTCGCGCCAATTCACCTTCATCAAGCGCACCCTTGATCTGCTTAACATCCGCATAACCACCCGCGCGCAACTCATCAACCGCCGCGTCCGAGATATTCTCGAGTAGCAGGATTTTGATCTTTTCTCGGGGAAACGAAGTCGACGATGCGGCCATAAAGCGTAAGAATATAACAAAACTTCAGACGGTTTCTTATCACCTTCTTTTGTTTTCTAAAAAATGACGTTCATTCTATGAAATGCTGACGAAGCTCTCTATATCTCGGATCCGCTGCAATCCTCTCAAACACGGGATCGGCGACGAAAAAGATGTAATCGAAATCGCGGCCTTCACGCGCTTTGTTGAGCCATCGAATCGCTTCTTCGGTCTCGCCGAGCCGAGCATGGTATTTCGCAAGCGAATAGCCGTCCGTTTGGACGGGCTGTTTGAGCATCGCGATTCGCGTTCGCCAAAAAGCCTCGATACCGCCAATCTCATAATCACGTCGAAGCTTTGAGTGCAGAGTCGGATCGACGGGCGTGGTCGTGTTCAACTCGCTTGCACGAAGGTAGGCTTCGACAGCTTCGCCGTACCTTCCCTTAGCGGTAAATATCTCGTAAAGATAGTTGTGCGCGTTCAGAAAGTTCGGATCTAGGTCGAGCGTTTTCCGGCATTGATCGACGGCAGCGTCGTATTTACGAGCGAAATACAGCAACTGGCACATATCGGCATTGATGGACATCGATTGCGGTTCGAGGTCGAGGGCTTGCTGCATTTCCGCTAGAGCGGCGCCAACTTGTGCGCGGGCGATGAGATTTATCGCGTACCATTGATGAGCCGTAGCGTAATTGGGTGAGAGCGCGATTGCTCGTTTAAAGTGCGGATCGGCCTCGGTCAGTTTCCAATCCCAGAACGTGCGAATAAAACCAATTGTCGCGTGCGGTTCGGCGAGATTCGGATCGAGCGTCAGAGCCTCGTTCGCGACCGCCTCGACCTTTTTCCAGTTTTGCCCATCGAATGCGTATGCATCGGCGAGGGCGGCGTGAGCGAGAGCGAAGTTCGGATCACGAATCACCGCTTGTTCCAGCAGGATCGTCGCGTTGTGAAGTCCGCCGACGGAACGATCTTGCCATTGGGCGCGTCCCTGACGATACAGTTCGTATGCCTCGCTGTTCTCAATGGCCGATACTGCGTTTGTGGCCTGCGTCGGTTCACGAGTGATGGCCCAGGCGGAGACGAGAATCAGAACCAAAACCGCCGGAGCGGTGAGCGTGAGGCCCCTAACCGAGAAAAATCTTGTCCAGGCTCGCTCGCTCGTGCGTTTCTCGATGTCTTGTCTGATCGCGACGTGATAATTCGTCACCCTTTCGATCCGGAGCTCCTCGTCTTCCTCAATGATCTCGCGCACATCGGCCTCAAACCGATAGCCGCGTTTTGGCACGGTGCGAATGTAATGCGGTTTATGGCTATCCTCGCCCAGAACCTTGCGAAGCGTCGAAATATTCCGATTAAGATTGCCGTCCTCTACGAACGTGTCCGCCCAGACGCGGTCGATCAATTCGTCCTTGTGAATCGTGTGGCGGTTGTTCTCAACGAGGGCGAGCAAAACGTCGAAGACCTTCGGCGCGAGCGGTATCGGATCGACCCCGCAGGTCAGGCGGCGCTCGTCAATGTCGATCCGAAACGAATCGAACTCGTAATAACGTTTTGACGGCATGTTTATCACCCTGAAAGATTTTTTCAGAAAAAATTCAGGTTTTCCGAAAGTTTTTTTAGCACGTTTCGGTTTACGTTTACCTGTCCGTAAATTGTAGGTCTGTTTGCCGCTGTCAACAAGTATGAAAATCGAAACGATAACGGAAATCATTGAGTTAACTATCGAAGAGAAGCACGCGGTAACCGTCTGCCGCAAACGAAAGATCGTTTCCCGAGCGAGCGATCGAGCCGACGCGGAGCGCATTTCGGAGATTGAGCAGCGGACGGCTGAGAACCCAACGAACAGAAGCGAGCCGGACGGTTCGAAAAAACACAATCAGGAGAATTACGAAGATGAATATAGGGAGAAGTATGAGAGATCAAATGCTTAAAGGAAACCGTGTTTATTTCGGTCAATTTTCGTGGTGGCTGGTGGTTTTCGCGGCACTGCTGATCTTGTCAAGCGTTCGGACGGAGCAAGCCCAAACACTTGATACGGCTTTCAACCCGGATGTTCGGATTGGCGGAAAAGTTTATTCCACCGCCACCCAAGCTGACGGCAAAACCGTCATCGGCGGCAATTTTGATCGCGTTTCCGGATAAATTGCGGAAACCACTGCACGGGGCTTATAAATGGTTCCGCGGGTTCGAGCGGGCCAAAAAAACGGAGATTAAAGATATGATTTCGAGACTGGACAGGTCGCTTATTTGGGTTTTTGCATTCTTCCTAATACTTTTCACGACCAGCGGTTCGTTTGGCCAGCAGGTCGTGGTCAACCGTGACGCTGATGGCAACTGGCAAGGCCCCTATGCAAGCTTTCATCCCAACGGCGCAAAGATGGTCGAGGCCACTTTCAAGGACGGCCGACTGACGGGCAAGTACTCCGCGTACCATGCGACCGGGCAGCTGGCCATGCAGGGGATGTGCTATGGAAGCAGGTTCAACTCGAACGACGCAGGTCATCCGCTCAAAACAGGTTTGTGGACCGAGTATTTTCCAGATGGGAAAAAATCGGGCGATTACCAATATGACCAGAACAACCGCGACGGAAAAACGATCCAGTACCATGGTAACGGCAAGCCGGCGATCGAGGTCACTTTCAAGGCCGGTATTATGACGGGCACTTATTCCAAGTACCACGTCAACGGGCAGTTAGCCATGCAGGGAACGACATATGGCGATAGATTCCTGCCGAACTCTACAGATCATCCGCTCAAAACAGGTTTGTGGACCGAGTATTTTCCAGATGGGAAAAAATCGGGCGAGTACCAATACGTTAAGAACACCCTCGACGGCCAAACGATCGAGTACCACCCGAACGGCAAGAAACATATTGAGGCGACTTTCAAAGCCGACCAACTGACGGGCACGTATTCCGAGTACCATAGCACCGGACAGCTAGCCTTGCAGGGCGCGACATATGGATGCAAATACGATGCGGGCCGTGCAGATGATCCGCTCAGAACGGGATTGTGGATCACGTACAACCTGCAAGGGGCCGTGACCGAGGCCACGCTTTTCGTTAAGGATCGCGCAGTGAGCAAGGCTTCGTATTCGACGGACACCGCGACGGGGCAGACCACGATCGTCGCGACCAATCCTGACGGTACGCGAACCGTCGTAAAAGTTGACAAGAACGGTCTTGTCGAAACGCCGAAACCGCCTAATCCGACGACTACCGTATCCATCGGCGACGCTCCCGATATCATCGGGATGCAGACCGATGCCGTGACAGGTCAAACCACGACCTCGCGCCGGAACCCCGACGGCTCGACGACGACGTACACAGGCCGTCGGGAGAGAATTGCGGATGGCACTGAGCGGCTTACTGAGATCGACGATAAGGGAAACAAGATCGTGACCGCAGTCGCGCCCGATGGCACGATAACCGAGACAAGGTCGCGGCCCGGCAAGGGCGAAACCCGCACAACAACAACCCCGGATGGCCGCGTAACGACGGTCGACCGAGATGTGGCCGGCCGTACAAGGACCTCGACGCTGGCTGATGATGGTTCGGTCGTCTCTACGATACGAAATTCGGATGGTGAGGTCACGGGGACGACGCGGCAAAGACCCGACGGATGGGTCGAGCAGTCGGACTCTAAGGGCAACTCGCGGAGGATATTGCGCGACCCGAGCGGCACCACAACCACCATTACCACGGATGCCTCAGGCAACGTGACCACAACGGTCGTGGGAAAGGACGGGAAGGTGGCTGAGCGCGACGCAAACACTATCGCCCTGCGGGAACCCGGCCGGGCGTATTACGAGCAGACACTGAACGGCAGCAACTGGGACGACCTTTCACCACGCCTTCGGAACCAAATGGCAAACTCCGAACGCCAGATGCAGGCGAGTCAAGTAAAGCGCGCCGAAGAGGATGCAGCCGAGGTACGCCGCAAAACAGAGGAGGCAAGACTTGCGGCCCAAGGTGCCAATGCGACCGAGGAATCAAAGAAAAGATACGAGAAGATGCGCGCCGATCAGGAGGCTGCGGACCGTGCGGCGGCCGCCCTGAAGGCAAAGTTCGCCAAGAGAAACGAGTTGGAGGCCGCGTATCAAACAGGACGGACACTCGACCGTGATTACCGGGCGGCGGTCGACCGCGGTGACAAAACGGAAGCTGCGAGGATCCAGAAGCTCCAGGATGCAAACACCCAGAAATACGCGACCTTGCTTGAGCAGTCACCGGAAGAGCAGCGGGCCATTGATCAGTATTCCGACGCTCGATCCAAGATCAGTAATGAAATTAACGCCCGTGCGTATGCCGCTGCAGAACGAACCATCGAGAGCGACGCAGCCCTGCAGCGAGCAAAGGAAGGTGTGACAGCCGTGACAGAATATGTCTCGGTGGGGTCGCAGATGCAGCAGTCTACCGCCGCCGCAACAAGGGCAGCCAACCGTGAAAAAGTCCAGGCACAGGCCAAACTGCGGGAGATCGATCGCGATCTAAATGATCCGGCGACGACCCCTGAACGGCGATCGATCCTTCAGGACATGCGGGAGATGGCGGTTCTTCAAGAGGACGGGGCCACGGAACTGCTTACCTCAAATGCCCAGATAACCGCGGCGGGCTACGTGATAGACGGGGCGCTGGCGCTGACTGGTGCAAAGCTGGGGCAACTGGGTTACAAGGCCGGCGTCAGTACAGTTGGCAAGGTGGTGGGGCGACGCACCGTCACGCAGGTCGCGACCGAACGAATTGTGAGCCGCGCTGGCGACATCACGCGTATCGTCGGCGGTGACGTACTCGCCGGCCCCGTCGCCGCCCGCGCGCCTATTCTCGAGTTTACAAGCGCCGAGCTGAGGAGACTCGTTACGCGAGGGGCCAACCTCACAGGACCGGAGATAATAAAGAAAGCAGAACTCTATCTCGCCCGCGAAACTGCAAGAAACACCGCCAGACGGGCGATCGAAAATGGAGCGTCGGACGCCGTGTTGGCTCCGTTGCAACAGCAATTCCGGGCGCTAAACACACTGATAGAGGATGCTGTAAGAGCGGCTAACAACCTGCCCTAAACATGACTCTCTCCCTATAAGAGGGCAGGGAACATTGGGGTGAAAATGCCGACCCGCCCGCGATGGTGTGCGGAGCTTCGGCGGCGGTCAATTGACTGAGGATAATGAGATGAAAAAATTTACACGATTTAGAATTTTTGCACTGCTTATGATCATATGGATCACCGGAGCAGCGACCGCAATGGCCCAAAACCAGGACTTTGAGAATACGCTTTCTTCCCTGGGCTACAAGATCACCTGGAATGTCACTGCGGCCGGCGCGGACTGGGAGCTGCGTGATTTCAATATGCGGGAGAAGCGCGTGTTCGCGATCAAGAGCCATAAGA
>JANOGL010000385.1:0-5701 GCA_031405985.1 Acidobacteriota bacterium
GATCATTCCCATCATTTTGAAAGGTAATGTGCTCGGACTGCTGGGTCTGCACGACACAAAAAACCCACGCGTCTGGCTCGACGAAGAAGTCACTTTTCTAGAGTCCATCGCCCGCCATCTCGCTATCGGCTATCAATACACAACGCTCTACGTCACGCAGGGCCAGGAATCGCGTCGCACAAATGCACTGCTCGAGATCGCGAACATGCTCAACTCGCACTCTGACTTTAACGAGGTTTCCGAGGGCGTTATCGAGCGTGCGATCAGTCTCGTCGGCGCAGATTACGGCGCGCTCGGTGTGCTCGACGAGAGTGGCGACCGAATTTCGCTCGCGAGCTTAAAAGCCGCGCCCGGCATCAAGCTCGGCAAAATGCTGCGCCTCATCGAGCAGTACAACAAGTCACTCGCGGTCGATGCGTTCTCGGGGATCGGCGATCTTCTTCGCGAGGGCGGCAAGACGGTGAAACTCGCCGATTCGCAGCTGCCGCTGCCAATCCGCATCTTTTTTAACACGCAGCTTCGTGGGCGCGCGGCTCTCGTTGCTCCGGTAAATGTCGCGGGTCGCGCGTTCGGCCTTCTCGGTTTTGTGTGGAGCAAGGAAAGCACGTTCGAGGATCACGACGTTGCACTCATCGAGGGCATCGCCGACCAGATCGGCACCGCGCTCGAGCGCGACCAACTATCGGCCGAGGTTATGCGGCTGAAAAGTCAACTTAATCAACGACAAAGCGAGATCGTCGGCCAGGCGCCCGGCGTCGCACGAGCGATCGAACTCGCGTTGAATGTCGCCGACACAAATTCGACCGTGCTTATAACGGGCGAAAGCGGCACAGGCAAAGAGTTGATCGCGAATTTGATTCACTATAACTCGGGCCGCGACGGCAAGCCGTTTGTGAAGATAAATTGCGGTGCGATTCCCGAAACGCTACTTGAGAGCGAA
Organism: Acidobacteriota bacterium; assembly: GCA_031405985.1. Taxonomy (GTDB): domain Bacteria; phylum Acidobacteriota; class Blastocatellia; order Pyrinomonadales; family Pyrinomonadaceae; genus OLB17. Next base: position 941 of record JANOGL010000385.1, read on the forward strand.
CTCTTTGGCCATGAAAAAGGCGCCTTTACCGATGCCCGCACCCAGCGACAGGGCCGGTTTGAAGAGGCGAACGGCGGCACGCTTTTTCTTGACGAGATCGGCGAGATGACGCCGCAGGCGCAGGTGCGTCTGTTGCGAGTTTTGCAGGACGGCGAATTCACACGCGTCGGCGGCAAGCAAGTTATAAAGACCGACGTTCGCGTCATCGCCGCCACAAACAGCGATCTTGAAAAGGCAATCGAAGACGGAACATTTCGCAAAGATCTTTACTACCGCTTATCGGTTTTTCCCGTCAGCCTGCCGCCGCTTCGCACACGTATCGAGGACATACATCTGCTCGTGTTCCACTTTCTCGATCAATTCAAGGAGAAGACGGGACGATTCGTCTCCGGCATTTCAAAAGACGCGATGCGTGCACTCGTGAATTACGACTGGCCGGGCAATGTGCGTCAGCTAGAGAACGCAATCGAGCGCGCGGTGATCATTGCCTCAGGACGTCAAATCGAGCTCGACGATCTGCCCGAATCCGTCGCAGCCGGCGCCGCCGAAGTTGGCGCCCACGCACGCGAAGCTCGTGCATTCGCCGCCGCAAACGGCAGCGGTACTGGCATCGCCATCGAACTCCCCGCCGCAATGGACGAAGTCGAACGACAAGTCATAGAAGCCACGCTCCGATACACCGACGGCGACAAATCCAAAGCCGCCCGCCTTCTCGGGCTTGGGCGCAAAACGCTCTATCGCAAACTCGAACAATTTGACGGGCAAAGTGAAGGGGAATAAGGCTCAGCTACCGGCATTTGCATCATTTAACGCCGTCTGCAAAGCCGAAATCGCCAACGATCGCCATACTTGAAGCCGTCGCCGTCCGCTTCCTCGCGTCGTATGACACCATCGATCGTCATGAATTCTGCTGCGATTATCTTTCTCATGACTCAATCTTATTGAACTGACTCAATCTCGCCCGGCTGGATATAATCCAATATGTTTTTAACACGTGGAATCAATGGTTTGAGGTCGTTGATGTCGTTGGTGGGCGCGGCCAAAACGATGAAGGCGAGATCGAATTGTTTTAAATTTTGTTGATGTTCAATGTTTCGGTCATTGGTCAGGAGAACATCAAATTCCTTTTCGGCGAGCCGGAGCAATTCGCCATTCTGCTTCGCCGCCCAACCCGCCTCAGGAACGGTTTGTACAAAATGATCCGAAAGCTCAAGTTTTAGCTTTTTGGGCAGGCACTCGTCGATAAGAATTCTCATTTCTCAAGCGCCAATTCAAATGAATGACTTAGCTCATGCAGAAGTCCGACAGCTTGCTCACGCTTAACAGTCGGAAAATCATCCAAAAATCCGTCAAGCGTATGTCCACCCGCGAGATAGTCCAAAAGGCTCTGCGCCGGAACCCGAGTACCCGCAAAAACCACCGCACCGCTCATCACATCGGGGGATGAAGAAACAACATTGGTCTCAATGACAGTATTCATAAGGTCATTATACATGAGTAATTCTGCCGGCCCCCGTCACCTCCGACCGCTACGGGAAAAAACCACCCGCCATACTTAAACCCGTCGCCCTCACATTCCTCGGTCTGCATGACACCATCGATCGTCGTGAATTCTGTTGCAATTATTTTTCTCATATTAAGCTCTACCTGGACGTTTTCCTCATCCCGTCAATCATGGCTTTAGCGCCGTAACCCAAGATTCCCGCCGCGAAATATATGATCGAACAAATCAACAACGAGAAGATCTGCAATTCGAGCAATCCACGAAAATTGTTTCTGTGATTCAGATAAGCCGTGACAGATGGGAAGCCGTGATAATTGTAATCGTGATAGAAGAATGGAATCCAAACCATTTGGTCAGAGAAAAATGCGGTCGTTACGAGGTAGCTACCGATGTACAAAAGCATCATCACTGCGAAGAACACGGTAATCGACAGGAACATGAATCTGAAAGAAGCCTCCGACCCCCGATGTTTGTAGCCTACGTATCCAGCCAAAACAAGGGATATCACAACCAGCAGGTTATGGAAACCGAGCCACCAGCCGTGAGACATCTGCCAGAATGTGGTTAGCGAAATATACAACGCCAACACGGTGCCGATGAAGAGCGCTGTCCCGACGCTTTGTAAAAATAGGTTCTGCCTGTTCATTCAGCTATTGTCTTTACGCCGCCTCATAAATATCTTTGCCGGCTTCTGTTCGGCTCAAGCATCAGCTCACTTTTGATTCTGATTCTCAAACCCAAACGCACAAGCCGCTTCGAGAACATCAATATTTATATCTTTTAGAGTTTTGAACCTAATGCAATACCCGGTCACGCTCGCTTTGCCGAGGCTGCTCGCGTAAGTTTCGGCCAGGTATTTCTTGTCTTCGATACCGAGGATATAGACAGAGATCCCTCTTTGCCCCGCGCTCAGGCCAATCTGATAGAACTCACGGATCGTCCCATCGGCGTATTTGTGGTCGCGACACCCGTAGCCGATATTCGGATTGGAAACGACTTTACCGCTCGCATCTTTGCCGTCGAGAAACCACAATTTACATCCCGGATCTACTCCCAAAATGAGTTCATGCAACTGCTGCAGCTCGCTGCGTTTTGGTTCCGGGTGACTCGCAATATAGTTTTTGATCTGTTCCTGGACGTTCATGTATAGAAATAAAGATTGTCTAGCCACGAATGGCACGAATGGCACGAATTTTTTTATTAGTGATATTCGTGTCATTCGTGGCTAAAATTCTTAGCTCTCCTTTAATGTCGCGAGCACTCCATCGAGCGACTGGTAACTCATCTCCATTCCATCCGTCATGCGGGTCGAAATGGCCGCATCGCGATCCGCCTTCGAAGCAAACTTGATCGAGGTCGCCACGTTCGTGATCCCGTTGGTCTCGTTGAACGTGACCGTGATGATCGACGGTTCATCTCCCATCGATCCAAATTCAGAGTCGCCCGGGTCGTAGATCTGTGTATGAGCGATCTTCGAATGCAACGCGACCTCCAGCATCTCTCCCGTGAACCCAAATTCCTGGCCGTCGTCGTCGTTTCGCCAGCGCCAGCGATACTTCCCGCCCACATGAACAGCCATCTCGCACACCGGCATTGACCATCCGGGCATGGCCGTTAGCCAACGACGCATCAACGCGGGGTCCGTATACGCCTGCCACACCAGATTCACCGGCGCATCAAAACTCCGTTTCACCAGCACTTCTCGATCTGACGGAGTGCTCACTTCCGCTGGTTTCATTGTTTCGCTCCTTTTTCTGATAATGTGGCGAGCAGTTCTTCCAAGTAATTCAATGTCATGGTAAATCCTTGTTCAAAGCCCATTTCGACCATCCGCTCGAGGCGTTCGAGCGATTCGTTGTAAATAGAAATACTGACCGTGGTTGTTCCGTCTTGTTCGCTGAAACTCAAGTCCCAGTCGGAACCCGGCAATTCGAGATTTTCATCCGCATCGGCAAACGTGTTGTAGAACTTGAAATTCGTTCTTGGGGTAATGGATGTATATTTCTGAACGGCCCAGCGTTCGCCACCTTCGGGGCTCATCATTGCATAAAATCTGCGGCCGCCCTCTCTGAATTCCATAACCTTAGTGCGTGATGCAAACGGTTTTGGTGCCCACCACTGATCGAGGAGTTCAGGTTTTGTGTTGGCGTCCCAGACCAGGTCGCGAGTCGCGTCAAATTCTTTGGTAATCGATACCGTCTTCGTTTCTTTATTAACTATAAAATCCATATGCATTTTAATTCTCCTCTTTCTGTTTCTTGATTGTTGCCAGCATCTCGTCGAGCTGCTCGTACCGTGTCTCCCAGATCTTTCTATATTGCTCGAGCCATTCGTCGATCTCTTTCATTTTTTCGATCTCCAGCGAGTAGTAAATTTCCCTGCCCTTTTGTTCCTGTCGCACAAGCTCGCACTCGGTCAATATCCGAAGATGCTTGGAAACCGCCTGCCGCGTCGTGTGAAAATTCTCCGCAATAGCATTCGGCGTCATCGCCTGCAACGCGATCAAAGCAATGATCGCCCGCCGCGTCGGGTCAGCTATGGCTTGGAAAATGTCTCGTTTCATGGCTAAAAACACGAGTATGCAACCAAACGGTTGCATGTGTCAAGTGCAACCGAATGGTTTCGTAAGGTCTGTATTAATTTTTCACGAGTCGGGGATGAGGGGTTTTCAGATTTTGCGTCGGTTACGGTCTTTCAATTCACCACTCCTGAATAATACCGCCAAGCTGACCGTCCTTTAATGCGAATTCTTTAGCACCCCCTGGGCGAAGAGTGATTTCCTTAAGGTTTGGGTGAAGAAATTCGGGATGAGATCTGGAAACCTTTTCGTAAACTTCTTCGATATTTTTGGTCACCAACCTAAACTCAGGATAATGTTCTTTGGCAAATTCGGCGTTTTGAAAAAGATTTATCCGCAGGCCATCTTTTTCCAATACACAAAACGGCTGGCGGGATCTTATTTCGTCATGTCCAATAGTAAAACCCAGACAATCGACTAAGAATTTCAAACCATCAGCAATGTCGACGTAAAAGATATTTGGAACTAGTTTTTCGAAATGCATCGCTTCTTGTTCTGTTGATCGGGATTCAATGCGAACGGAGGAAGAACCCAGTCGCTATTGCTCCCGGTTCTGACTATTGGTTGTTTATCAGTTTACCACCCACAATCGCCATTGGAAGCAGCATCGCCGTAAAGATAACGTGATACCAAATGGGAACATACTGCCACGACATAACCGCTTTCGCTATGCCCATGG
>JANOGL010000411.1:0-29256 GCA_031405985.1 Acidobacteriota bacterium
CGTGCAAGAGCTCTCTGCTATGAGCGACGAAGCGAAACGAAAAGAACAAAAAATCGATGAAACGGCTCGGCCGTCGGAACAATGGACGATGCCCGAGCCCGTCTTTCGCTCGTCCCAAGGCGTTTCTCCAAAAGAAATAGTTGCCGCGAAAGATGCGGAAATTAGCCTTGAAGATGAACTTCCGACCGAGATGATGGGCTTCGTCGATGATGACGAACCAACTGCAGAGACCCAAAAGCAGTCAGTTCGCGTAAAAGAAAAAAGCCGTCGTCGTCACTACAAAAAGAAACGCACCCAATCAAAATTCATGCGCGGCATCGCATTAACGATCGGCGTTCTCATCGGCAGCGTCATCCTCGCGGTGATCTACTTTTTGTTCAAGTAACATCAATACGTTTCGCATGAACACGGAAGACGATTTCATTCCATCCATCTATAACTACTGCGACCGCTGGTGTGAGCGGTGCGAGTTTACGGATCGGTGTCGTGTTTATTCGATGGAGTCGGAACGGGGACTCGAAGATTCGGACGACCCGATGGGCGACGCCATACGCACAGTTGCGCAGTCTTTCGCTGAGGCAAAACAGATGTTGATGGAACATGCGGAAGAGATGGGCATCGACGGCGAAGCTACGTTGACCGATCCGGAAATCGAGGAGAGTTTGGAGCGTCAACGCGTGGCGGTTGAAAATTTTGAAGCCGTCGAACTGGCTAAACAATACGCGCTTGAGGGCCGACACGTCCTCGAAGCAAGCGGTGATTGGCTGAATAAAACGGACGACCCGATGGCCGACGAAATGATCGAAATTCTTCAATGGTATCTATTCTTCGTAGCCGCAAAAGTTCATCGCGGCTACCATGGCATTGTCGATCTCGACGGCGACGAAGATTGGGGCGAGCTTCAAGATACTCAATCAGATGCAAATGGCACAATCAAGATCGCGCTGATCGCTATCGAGCGCTCGATCCTCGCATGGACATATTTGTTATCTAAGGAAAACGGCGACGTCATCCCACCACAGATCGAGCTACTTGAAAAATTAAAGTTACTTGTCGAAACAAAATTCCCGAACGCACGGAGTTTTCTACGTCCGGGATTCGATGAGATCGAGATGATAATGTGAAAAGTTCAGAGTGCGAGCTTTAGCTTGTCTCTCCGCAACGTATGAACAAGCTAAAGCTTGCACTCTGAACTTATGGGTGAGTCATGTCTTCGGCGCGGACAAGTTCGTCAAATCTCTCGCCCGTTAACAGCCCGAGTTCGACCGCGGATTCTTTTAAGCTAATGCCTTTTTTGTGGGCGTTCTTTGCGATCCTAGCGGCGTTGTCGTAGCCGATGTGTTGGTTCAAAGCTGTGACGAGCATCAGCGAGTTCCGCAGATAATGATCGATGTTTTCGCGATCGAGCTCGATGCCGGCGATGCAGTAATCGACGAAACCGTGACAGGCATCGTGAATGAGCCGCACCGAATGCAGAAAGTTATGGATCATCACCGGCTTGAAAACGTTGAGTTCAAAATTCCCCTGCGAACCCGCAAAACCGATCGCCGCGTCGTTGCCAAAAACCTGCACGGCGACCATCGTCATCGCCTCACTCTGAGTTGGATTCACCTTACCGGGCATGATCGAGCTGCCAGGTTCATTTTCCGGTAACGAAATTTCGCCGATGCCGCATCGCGGACCTGACGCCAGCCAGCGAATGTCGTTGGCGATCTTCATCAAGCTGGCCGCGAGCGTTTTTAGTGCGCCGGAGGCAAAGACGATCTCGTCATGCGCACTCAGCGCAGCGAACTTATCGGGGTGCGATTTGAACGGCAATCCGGTCAACTCGGCGATCTTCGCCGCTGCCCGCTCGGCGAATTCAGGATGCGAATTCAATCCCGTGCCGACCGCAGTGCCGCCAATGGCGAGATCCATCAAGTCGGGCAACACCATCTTCAGACGCGTGACATCGCGATCGACTAGGTTCGCCCAACCGCCAAACTCCTGGCCGACGGTAACGGGCGTAGCGTCCTGCAAATGCGTACGACCGATCTTTACGACGTCCTTGTATTCATTGGCCTTTGCTTTGATCGCATCGCTGACGTTTTGCACTTCGGGAATCAGAGCCGTCAGCCGTTCAGCAGCCGCGATATACATTGCCGTAGGAAAGGTGTCGTTCGACGACTGCGATTTATTTACGTCGTCATTCGGATGAATCGGCTCTTTGCCACCCATCTCGCCGCCGGCGATCTCAATCGCACGATTCGAGATGACCTCGTTGGCGTTCATGTTTGTCTGCGTGCCCGAACCCGTCTGCCAAACGCGCAGTGGAAAATGCGAGTCGAGCTTGCCCTCGATAACCTCGTCAGCGGCCTGAACGATGAGATCCAGCTTACTTTTTTCGAGCTTGCCAAGATCGAAATTGACTTGTCCCGCCGCCTTTTTTAGTATTCCGAGCGCGCGGATAACCTCGCGCGGCATTACGTCAAAACCGATGTTGAAATGCTTTAAGCTGCGCTGCGTCTGCGCTCCCCAATAGACGTTACCGGCGACTTCGATCTCGCCCATCGAGTCGGTTTCAATTCGCGTATCTTTTTTTGGTGTCATAGCTTAACAAATGTATTTTAGCCCTTTATCCTAAATCACAAAACCACACGATTAGTTTCAGCCAATTTAGCCGCCGCCTCCAGGTCAGTGGGCGTATTTACATTAAAGAAAAAGTTTTCAGCGCCTGGCAGATCAGTAAGCTCAGACTGCTCTACTCGTCGAACGCGCACCCCGCCGAGCAGCTTGTGCAAACTAAATTCTCCGGTCGCAATCGCCGCTCGAGCCGCCTCTAAATAACCGTGACGGCGATAGATCGCGCACAGCGGCTGGAGCCGACCGTCGGCTTGTACCGGAACGACGGCATCGCTGTCTTCGCTTCGAAACGAAGCTAGTCGCGCCAGTAACTCGGCCATGACAAACGGCAGATCGACAGCGAGCACTGCGATCCATTCTGTTGTTGCCACGCTCAGAGCCGTGTATAAACCGAAGATCGGTGCGCGGCGTTCGTGACCATGCGCGTCCGGTTCGGAAGCAAAATCCGCAATGACCTTGATCCTCGTACCGTCCGATCCAGCCGAAACGTCATTACCAACAATGGTTACGCGCTCACCGGTTAATTCAGACATCGTTGAAACTGCGCGTTCGACGAGCGAGCGGTCGCCTAGCACAATCTTGCTTTTTGGTCGGCCCATACGCGAGCTTGCTCCGCCTGCGAGAATGAAGCCGTCAATGTCGCCATTAATCTTCATCGACAACAGAATACACCTTTAGGACGCGAAGCCGTTTTTCAGTAAACTTTAGTCATCAGGGCGATAAAGTTATGAAACTGAGAATACTAGGAAACACGCTGCGCATGAGGCTGACGAGATCGGAAGTTGACGAATTTGCTGCCAACGGCAGATTTGCCGACCAGATCAGCTTTGGCGGCGAACAATCTCTCATTTACGCGATCGAAAAGACGAACGTCGAAGCAGTTTCGGCGGCCTTCGACGGCGGCGAAATCAAGGTGCTCGTGCCCTCGGAACTCGCCGATGAGTGGACAAAGACTGATCAGGTAGGGTTCGATGCCGCTTGCCAGACCGGCAACGGCGACGACCTGAGGATTCTGATAGAAAAAGATTTTGCCTGCCTCACGCCGCGAGATGACGAGGACACGGCCGACAACTTTCCGCATCCAAAAAACGCTTGTTAGCCGCAGGATTGTGACGTATGTCATATCTCATCCTAGGGCCGCCGGGCGACAATAATGTGGATATTATCAGGAGGAACCTTATGCATAATTTTCATTCGATGACAGTTCGCGAGATCGCTCTCGAGATGCCGATTACGACTCGCGTTTTTGAGCAATTCAAAATTGATTATTGCTGCCACGGAAACACTTTGTTTGACAAAGCCTGCGAGGATGCCGGTGCCGAGCCGGGTATCGTCATGGAAAAAATCGACGGCATAATCGGGAAATTAGGAAATCGCGAGCATGCCTGGCTAGCGGACGCGAGCCTCGGGGAATTGATCGATCACATTCTCGACAAACATCACGTTTACACGCGTTCCGAGATGGAACAGCTCACGCCTCTGATGGCAAAAGTCGCGACGCGTCACGGCGACCATTATGGTTATTTGCTTGAGTTGAAGGAGAGTTTCACCGCGCTCTGCGCGGAACTAACTCCGCACATGATGAAAGAGGAAAACGTGCTCTTCCCGTACATTCGCCGGCTCGAGGACGATCTCTCAAAACAAATTCACGGGTCGATGCCGCCATTCGGTACCGTTCAAAACCCGATTCGGATGATGCGCGTCGAACACGACAAAGCGGGTGATCTGCTTAGAGAGATGCGTGTCGTGACGAACGACTACGCATTGCCGGACGACGCATGTCCAAGCTTTTCGGCCCTGTATAGTAGGCTCGCAGAATTCGAGGCCGACCTGCATCAGCACATTCACCTCGAAAACAATTTGCTTTTTCCGCGGGCGGTCGAGCTTGAACAAAAGACATTTCCGCTGGCGTTGGAGTAGCATTGGAGCTGGCTATGGCGTCCAGTGCAAAAACGATCTCGCCGCCCCGGAACATTAAGCTGAGCCAAATAGCTTTGCCGACCGAACATGGCTCGTGGGGCTTTTTGCTTGAGCCCATAATCGCGGGTTTGGTAATCGCGTTTTCGTACTCGGGCCTGTGGATCGCATTAATGGTCGTCGGCGCATTTCTCGCGCGTAGGCCGCTGCAAGTTCTTGTTGATCAGCGAAATGCTCGGGATGGCACGATGAGGTCGGCGGCATTGAGATTCGTCGGCCTGTTTTCGTTCGCGGCTGCGATAGGGCTCGTTGGAACGCTAATGACATCGCCGGTCGCCGTTTTGATTCCGCTCGCCCTCGCCCTGCCCGTTGGGGCTTTTCAGCTCTATACCGAATCGACAAAGCGCGGGCGGCAGCTCGTCGCAGAAATTTTGGGCTCGTTAATTATGCCCACCTCGGCTGCTTCGATCGTTCTTGCGGATGGCGGGACATGGACGGTAGCAGCGGCAGTTTATCTTCTTTTCGCCGCGCGATTTGTTCCGTCGATACTTTACGTCCGAAACCGCCTCAACCTTGAAAAAGGCAAGAGTAGTAGTATGCTCGTGCCAGCCGTCTCGCACATCGCAGCGCTGATCTCCGTCGGCCTGCTCGCTCTCGCGGGCTATCTACCACTGCTCGTCATACCCGCGTTCGTGCTGCTGCTGGTAAGATCCATCTGGGGACTGTCTCGGCATCGAAAGCGTGTAAAGGCAATGAAGATAGGCGTTTGGGAGGTTGGGTACGGCCTTATTGTCGTCGCGGCATTGGCCGTCGGGCACTTTTTTGAATTGTAGACTGCGACCGTTGATTTTGTATGCACAACGTTGATATTGACTTGGTCGAGATGTCGCTCGACGTGATCAAATACGCAATCGGGCGAATTTCCGATAGCGAACCGAAGCTCGCTTTTCCGATGAAAGCCGAAGATCTGAAAGCCCTGACCGGTGAAACGGTCACGCCGCAAGGCATCGGCGGCGAAAAAGCATTCAAGTTGTTTCGCGAAGTCCTGATCAAGGCGAGCGTGTCGATCGACCACCCACGTCACCTTGCGTTCGTGGCTGCGTCGCCGACGCGGGCCGCTGTGATGTTCGACCTTGTAACGTCCGCCTCGAGCGTTCACGGCGCATTTTGGCTCGAGGGCGCGGGCTGTATCTTTGCCGAGAACGAAGCGATGCGCTGGCTGGTCTCGCTAACCGGCCTCCCGACAGGCGCATTTGGTGTTTTCACGAGCGGCGGAACGGCGGCAAATCTCTCGGCGATGGTCGCAGCCCGCGAGACATGGCGTCGCCGCAACCCGAAGCGCGCTAAAACACGCGGCATCGTCATCACATCCGACGCAGCTCATTCGTCAGTAAAGGCGATGGCAAAGGTGATCGACGTCGATGTGATCACCGTCGCAACGGAGGGCAGGTTTGAGGCGTCGATGCTCGCAACCGCGCTTGAACTACTCGCAGAGGAAGATCGAGGGCGCCTCTTTGCCGTCGTCGCGACTGCGGGCACGACAAACGCCGGCATCATCGATGACCTTGCGGGAATTGGAAGTATTTGTAGAAAAGTGGGCGTCTGGTTTCACGTTGACGCGGCGTATGGCGGCGGAGCGCTTGCTGCACCGTCGGTCAGACGCCAATTCGACGGCATCGAGCTTGCCGACAGCGTTACCATCGATCCGCACAAATGGCTGTTTTCACCCTACGATTGCGGGGCTGTAATTTATCGCGAGCCCGAACTCGCCCGGCAAGCTCACGCGCAAGAGGCCGCTTACCTCGAATTCTTCTATGACGAAGCCGTTCGTGGATTTAACCCGTCCGACTATCAGATCCAGCTGACGCGGCGCGTACGCGGCCTTCCGCTCTGGTTCTCACTCGCAATGCACGGAACGCATCGGTATGAACAGGCGATCGAACGCGGCATAGAGCTCGCCCGTATTGCAAGTCGGTTTATCACCGGTTCGCCATACCTCGAACTCGTTCGCGAGCCAAGTCTATCGTGTGTTCTTTTCCGTCGGAAGGGATGGACGCCAGACAACTATCGTGAGTGGACGCTGCGTAATTACAAGACGGGTTTTGCTCTGGTCGCACCGACAAAATGGCGCTGGGGCGTATCAGAGCCTGAGACGGTCGCAAGATTCTGCTTTATCAACCCCGACACGACGGAAAAGGACATTCGCGACATCTTGGCTACGATGGCCTGATCACACGCCGACGCCACACTCGAACAACGAATCTTCTTCGTCCTCGAGCACCGGCAGGAATGTTTTGATTTCTTTGTCTTTATCCGGACCGACCCGCTCAAACAGTACCTCACCGGCGAGCTGAAGATAATCAAGGCCCGAAGCGGCAAACAGCTTCTTGAGTTTTTGCGCATACTTCGTGATGTGCTCCGCCGTGAATCTGCTTGCGGCCTCGGCTGTTATCGCCGCGCTTTCGTCGTCGCCATTCTCGCGGGCGTAAAGCTCTTTTAGCCGCAGATATGCAATAAAGCCAGTTTCAACCGCGATGTGATCGGGCACTTCGCCGCTGCCGGCATGATAAGAAAACGCACTGTAAAATGCGGAAAGTTCCGACAGCATATAGCCGGGCTCAACCCAGCTTCGATAGCTGACCTCCCGTCCCGGAGCCGGCCCGCCCGGCCCAAAGATGGAGTGAAACAAGCCTTCGCTAGCTTCTTTCCCAGCAGCTTTAGCCGCCTTTTTTAGCTTTTTGTCGGTCACCTGACGGCCGAGTTCATCGACCTGCTTAAACCAATCGCCCTTCGGGCAATCGAAAAGCAGGCTGATCAGCCGCCACTCGGCTGCGTCGCGCAAAAGTTCATCAGCGGAATTCATAAGTTGTTCCTCACTTCAATATCAACGGCACCCAGCCGGTGCGCATTTTTCGGGCGCCGACCTCGCCGTGAGCCGCCTCCCAAACTGCAAATGCAATCTGCGACGGCGCGGACGCCGTAAAGCCTGCGGGGATCGGCCGCGAGATCACTACGGCCCAGCCGGTTTTTGTCTTTACGCCTTTACCTTTTGAGAACGCATTTGGCGCAGGCGAAAGCGTTCCCGGGCCTTCCGCGATCATATCCTCGACCGGTTGATCGCGCGGGCCAGCACGACGATTGCCAAGTGCGCGAGCCGGAGCATAACGAGCCGCGGCTTCGCTTAGCGCCTGTGGATTATTTTCAAGCGGCTTTGCTTCGGACGGGTAATGATCGACAGTCGCGTTCGGGTAAATGCTTTGAATATTGTCAGCTCGTCCTTCGACGATCGCTTGCCAATCCGCTCGCCAGAACGCGATCTCGACTGTCTTACCGACCTCGCCCATCTGCGGCGCCGGTACGTTCGCTTCGATCTTCGACGGAAGCTGCACCGCGCAGCCATCGACGAAATGTTTTGGGCTGGGCACATCGTTCTGCGTCTCGTCGAGCCACTCGAGCCGAAACGCGATCTGCGCCCCGTCGGTGATCGCCTTAACCTGAACGTCGGCTGTCGATGGTTCCATCAATCGCGGGTCGACCAGATCTTGCAATAGCAGTTTTGAGACGTGCGGCGTCACATCGCGCCACGCCGAATCGTTCGGGTCGAGCGTAACCTCCTTGACCTGAGCGACGTTAACCTCGGCGGTCGGGGTTTGGCCGCGGCCGCAGCTGATCGCAAATGCGGCTAATACAAAAATTGCGAATATTAAAAATCGCATCATAAATCCTCCTCACGGGCAATTGGTGCGCGTGATCTGATGAAGCTTGTCGTAAGCGGGGCGAATGTGCACCGGTTCGCGGAACGGCACGTTGACCAGCTCTTTGCCGTTTTCGTCCATACCGATCGCCTTGTCGCCGACGCGCTTCCACTTGCGCACAATGCTCTCGGTCGAACCGAACAGACCGAGCAGACTTGTAAGATCAGGGTCGTTCGGCGCGTTGCGATAAACTTCGACCGCCTTGTCAACGCCCGGCCCAAACATCTGTTTTGTAAACGAGGTCGGCACATGAATCGGCGGAATGTAATAGACATTGGGCTCGAGCCCGAACTGCGGAAAGAGCGGCAGCGCGACCTTTTTGATATGCACGAGATAATCGAGCGGGTTGTCGGCCTGCGCCTTGTCGGGTGTGTTAAGAAAACCGGCCATGCGAATCTTGCCGATGCAGTTTGAAAAGCACTGCGGCGACAGACCTTCTTCGATCTTCGGATAGCAGGCAATGCACTTCTCGGACGTCGATGTCATCGGATTAAAAAACACTTTCTTGTAAGGGCAACCTCGAACGCATTCCTGATAACCGCGGCAGCGTCCCTGATCAACGAGCACAATGCCGTCCTCCGGGCGTTTGTAGATCGACCCGCGCGGGCACGACGCAAGGCACGCCGGATATGTACAGTGATTGCAAATTCGTGCGAGATAATAGAACCACGCCATCTGATGCGGTACCTCCATGCTCGCTCCGCCATCGACGCCGCCCGCGCAATCGTCTTCGCCGACGTTTGGATATGCGTAATCCTCGTCGCTTGGCCGCCAGCCGTGAACGCGTTCGCCCGCCGGAGCCGATTCAAAGATCGTGCTGCCGTCATAGACGTGATTGCCGTCCTTTTCGCTCCATTGCTGGCCGTCGAGCATTTCGAGCAGATTCAGATCCCACGCCAGCGGATAAAAGCCGTAGGGCTTTGTCTCGACGTTGTTCCAGAGCATGTACTCCTGGCCTTTTCCAGATGTCCACGTCGTCTTGCACGCCAGCGTGCACGTCTGGCACGCAATACACTTATTTGTGTCAAAGACGGCTGCGAATTGCTTTTCGGGACGGCTTTCAGGGTACCAATAGGACATCTCACGTCCGAGCTGCCAGTTATTTACGCGTGCCATAGTAATTTCTCCCTTTCATTTTTCTCGTTCACAAACTTATTTTGTCGCTCCTGCTGACGGCGCCATTGGTGCCCATTTGACCTGCCTGCCCAGGTGGATAGTCGCAACAACCGCCACACTCGCTGCAATTGAAATCACAAGCGTCAGCGGCAGCACCCAGCGAACCGCGTTCGAGCCGCGTTGCATCAGGAGCAGCCCGACGAACGCCGCAATGCCGCAGATCTCGATCAGCAGAAACGTAGGTCTTGCAAACGACTTGTGGCCTTCTAAACTCTCCGCCGTTACGCCGGTGTACGTTCCGTTTCGTTGACCGCTACCGCCGGCCATCTCACCGGTCACAAGAACCGGGAACGTGAACGCAGCGATCACGATCAACAGCTTTAGGCTCGCGCGCTTGAGCTTTTCGCTTCCGCTCCAGACACCGATAGCCAACAGCACCGTGCCGATGACCCCGGCAAACGCCGGATAATAGTTGAGGATCAGATGTAACTTCGTCGCGTCCATTTCTATTTCTTACCCAACTCGCCCGCGAGATATTTTTTCATCGCGTCGATTTCGTTACGCGGACGAATGCCGAGCTTCACCGGGCGCCATAACGGCTCGTCACCGATACCGCCCGGCTCGGCCTTTGAAATTTTTACAAACGCCTCGCGCGGAGCGCCGGTCGGGCAATGAATATCGGCGGCAAAACCTTTGCCAATTCCCTGCCCGAACATTCCCTTGCGCACCAGCGAATCGGTCATCCAGGTCGGTTTCAGCCAGCCGCGCGTCGCCGATTGATGCGAGCCGGAGCGGAACATCGCCTGATAATTCGTTTTCTCGTTTTTTGCGAGGCCGTCCTTACGCGTCTTTGCGCCTTCCACCGAGCCCGGCGTAGCGGCGTACATGTTGAACCACATTCGCGTCACACCGCGCGGCGTGCCGGGATAATAGCGTGCACGACACATCAGCCGCGCAAACTCCATATTCTTCTTGTCCTTTTGCCAGCCGCGAAACGGCCGATCCTCGGGATCAGCGTCTATCCAGACATAATCGCCATCGTTGATACCGAGTGCCTGTGCGTCGGCCGGATTGATATCGACGTAGCCCTCGGTCACAAACGGCGAACGTTTGTCGTGGCGATAGATGTCGCCAAACGGGCCGAACAGCATTGCGTTCATATCTGTGTCAATCGGCGTCGTGTGTGAGCCGTGGCGATACTTTGGCGTGTGAAAAATAAATTTGTAGTCGTCCTTCATCAGCGGATGCGCGGTCTTTTTCGCCTCGGCCCATGTGTAAACAACGTTGCGGCCGCACCGCGTCTCGCACGACAGGTCGTCCCGTTTTACGCCATAATCTTCGGGCTGCGCAGGCCTGAGCGCCTCGTGCGGAGCCGAGATGATGATGTTCGGCTCGTAAAATGTCGAATCGACCGGTTCGCGATGGACGGGCAGATTCTCGCCCGCCTCGATGAACTCATCCTCTTCGCGGTACGACTCGAGCCGGCCGCTCTTTGTGTACCATGGCGAAGAATCCATGACCTGATCGGATCCGACATTCTTGGGTGTTGTGCGGCTGTTCATCACCGCCGGTATGCCGTCGAGAGCTTTGTCGTGAAGATCTTTGAACGAATAGCCCTTCGTATTTGTCGAGTGGTCGAGAATTCGCTGTAGGTACACATCCGTCCGATCTTCGCGGACAAATTTCCAGTAGTCGTTAAATCGCTGATCGCCAGTTAGATCGGCCAGTTTTGACGCAACAAGAGCGTACACCTCAATATCGCCAATCGTATTAAAAATGCGTGGGATCGGTGTCCTCGGAAATACGAGCAGGAACGGATTTGTAACCGATGCGGTCATGTCCGGGTGTTTA
Organism: Acidobacteriota bacterium; assembly: GCA_031405985.1. Lineage (GTDB taxonomy): Bacteria > Acidobacteriota > Blastocatellia > Pyrinomonadales > Pyrinomonadaceae > OLB17. The sequence goes on from JANOGL010000411.1 coordinate 11,262, forward strand.
AGTTCGGCCCACGAATCGACGCCGAAAACCACATCGGCATATTCGCACGACGTTGACCACCACCACTCATTTACGGCGATCAATTCGATCTTAGGTATGGCGTTGACCACCATGTTGTAGTGCCATTTGACGTTACCAAGTATTGAGTTTGCGTTTGCAAACCAAAGCGATTTCGTCGGGCAAGGCATGTGCGTCTTACCTGTGAGAAGACGGTTGCCGACACGAAGCGGATGATCTTCGTGATTGTAATAGTGGGCCGATTCCGCCCTCCAATATTGCTTTGGGCGAGCGGGTTTTGTCTCGTCGAGCTCAATATCAAATGGATTTTCGTTGATGTATTGCGGGGCTCCGTTGAAAAGTGCGGTTCGATAATTTCCTGCATATGAGCCGACATTTCCGCCGATCTTTCCGACATTTCCCGTCAGTGCCGCGAGCAAAAACACGTCGCGATCCTTGTTGTCGCTGTTGAAAAATTGATTCGGCCCCATTCCTAAAGCAAACAGCGTCGTACCGAAATCCGTTGCAAATAGGCGAGCGAGCTTTTGTACCGCTTCGGCCGGTGCCCATGTGAGTTCCTCGACGGTTTTGGGATCGAAATGTGCGGCGTACTCTTTGACCAGATCAAAGACCGGACGGCATTTAACCTTGCTGCCGTCGGCGAGCGTGACCTCGATGAACCCTTCGAGCAGAGCTTCGCCAACCTTTGAGAATTTTCCGACCTCATCACGGGTCAGGGGTTTCGGCGAATTTGATTTGGTGTCCCACCATACATAATCTCCCCACTCCGCTCGCAGCTTTTCGGGAACCACATTCTGCGTAGTCTGCTGGATCGGAGGCGGCTCTTTTTCGCCTTCTTTGACAATAAATGTCTGCTTTAGCACCGTCGGATCGCCGCCGAAAACCTCCGCCGCTTTCAAATACTTGAGCGTGTCCATACGCACAAGGATCGGCATATCCGTCCATTGGCGGACGTACTCTTTGTCGTAAAGATTTTCCTGCAGGATGACGTTGGCAAACCCAAGTGCAAGCGCCGGCGTTGTGCCGGGCCGAACGACGAGGACGTCGTCGGCTTTGGTCGAAGTCGCCGAGTATTCGCATGCGATGACGACTACTCGTGTGCCTTTCATTCGCGCCTCGGTCAGCCAGTGAGCGTCCGGCATTTTGGTCGTTATCCAATTCATTCCCCAGACGACGACGGTCTTGGCTTGCTCTACGGAATTGAGGTCAAACTCGACCGTCTGCTGACCTGTTACCATCGGATGTCCTGGCGGCAGATCTGTGTGCCATGAATAGTTGTCAAATCCTTTTGGCCCCATCGCCTGATCTGGTCCGACGCCGCGAATGTGTGAGTCGAGCAATGCGATCGAGTTCGCCATCCGGTACATTCCGAACACACGGGTCATGCCCAAAAGCGGCATCCCACCGCGAAACTTCATCACCTGCGTCCCGACGCCCTGCGTCGCCTCGATCGTCGCTTCGTCGTAATGCTGCTCTTTGAGCCTTCGTTTACCTTCGTCGCCCGTGTAAGTTTCGGCGATATTCTTCAATGCCGCCGCGACAATGACCGCAGCCTCGTCATGGGGCATCCGAATCCACTCATCTCGTGCCCGATTGAAGTACGATTCGTCTGGCCGTCCGTCCTTCCCACGCGGAAAACCGTCGTCATACCAGCGTTTATAACCGGCCCGCACCATCGTTTGATTCACTCGCCGGTCGCCGTAAAAGCGCCGCGTGAGAGCGAGGCCTTTCTGGCAAACACGCGGGTCCCAGCGGTGCGACGTACCGTTGCCGAGCAGGTCCTTAGCCTCGCCATACTTCATCGTCGGACCGATGCGCGTGATGACGCCCTGGCGGACGTGCGCGTTTAGCAGGCAATTGTGAGTGTCGTTCGGCGCGCACGTAAATGTGTAGCGCGAATCGTACTTGAACAGATCGCGATAAACCTTTTCCCAGTCGCGGTTCGGGTAAACCGAGAGCGGATTTGTGATCGCGTCGAGAGCCCAGGCATTCGTCGCCGATGCGACAAACGCGCCGAATCCGGCCGCCGAGATCCTCGCCATAAACTCGCGTCTTGAAATTTCGTTTTTCATAACTTTCCTCTATTTCGCGTTCAATGAACGTATGTAAACCACAATCGCCTCGATCTCGGCCTGGGTAAGCACGCGGCGTATCGGCGACGGATTTGAAAAACCCTGCATCACAGTGCCGCGACGGCCATTAGTGATCGTGCCGACAAGAAACGTGTCGGTCGCCGCCGCAATAAAGTTCTTGTTAGAGAGCGCCGGGCCATCGCCGCCAACGCCGCCCCGGCCGTGGCAGCCAGCACAGTTCGACGCAAAGAGCTCCTCGCCAAAACGCACGTCGCCGGTCGCCCAAATTTGCGGCTTCGTATCGGGAACAGCTTGAATGTTGCCGCCGAGTGCGCGAATGTACGCAATCACCGAGCGGATCTCGTCATCAGTGAAGCCGTTCTGACGCTCGCCCCACGCCAGCATCGGGCGTCCGGGCCTGCCCGACTTGATCGTCCGGAAAATAAAATCGTCCGAGGCGAGCGAGAGAAAATCCGCGTTCGCGATCGACGGATTTGGCACGAGGCCCGGATATCGTGTGCCTAGCCCGTTTGCCCCGTGACAGCTCGAGCACACGGCGGAGTAAATTGTTTCGCCGTTCGTTGCAAATTCCCGGGCGCCGAAACGCATCGCCTTAACTCTGTCTTTCGGCAGAAAGATATCGGGCAGTGTTCGCCGACGCAGCGACAAAGTGTAGAGTGTCAGCAGATCGATCTGGTCTTCATTGAGGCCGAGCACCGGCATCTGCGAACCGGCGACCGTGGATCCCGGCGAGCGAAAGTGCTGGGCGATCCAGTTCGAGACCGTGCGTGCGTCGCGCACGTGTGAGAAGTTAAGCTGATTCGGGTCTTTCAAACCGGACAACGATAGATTTACGCCCGCGTCACCGCCAAAGCTGCCGACCGTGTGACAGCCGGCGCATCCGACGGTGTTGAACTGCGCCTTTGCCTCGATCAGCTTTGGCGCTCCCATCTGCGTGTCGAGAAAGATTTTCACCGCCGCGCGATCGGTTTCGCTAATTTCTTTGAAAGAAGTTTTCCACGCGCCTTCCTCTTCCTGTGCTTTCTGTAGGTGCACGGCGTACCAGTCCGATTTATAGCCTTTGAGACCAACATGCGACAGGTCGGGGCCTTCCATTCCGGTAAGGTTGCCGCCGGGACGCAGCGTTCCGCCGCGGCCGTCGAGCCGGTGGCATGCGTAGCAATCAAGCCGCTCGAATGTCTTACGCGCGTTCTCGAGGTTAGGTAAATTTGGCACGTTGAGCGGCGTGTGACATGTTCCGCAGCTTGCGTAGGCGTATTTCGCCGGCAGCATCGGCTCTGTCCAGAAGTGAACGTCGCCATGCGCGTCCATCTTTTCGGTTGCCTGTCCCTGCCCGCCGTGACAAACCGTGCAGCCCATCTCAGTCGGGCTGTGAACTACAGGTTTGTGGGCGGCGCCGACCTTAAGCGGCGACGTTATCTGCTCGCCTGCCGCCATCCCAACGTGACAGGTTACGCAGCGGTCTGCGGTTTTCAGGTTAGGGTTCACGATCTGCCTGAGCCGCACGTCAACAGCGCCGTCAGTCGTCGTCGCGCTTGCCTGTATCCGATGCCAGTCCTTTAGAAAATTCTCAGAGACGGCCGCCGCCGCCAGGAGCAGAAAAACTCCGATGCTCGAGATCATCAACAAATATTTGTTCTTGTTCATAGCATCAATGTCCGGGCCACATCGAGGGCGACCAATAAAAATCCCAATTCGGCCCGCGGAAGTACGTGCCGATCACCGTCAGCACAATAAACCCGCACAAAAAACAAGTGAACAACGCCAGCGCACCGGCCCGCGTCGAGTTAAACCGCCGCACTGCCCAAATCGAGAACGCGGCATAGATCGCCGTAATGACGGTTCCCGGATTTACAAACGTGATGACGAGCTGCGGAATATCCGGGAACCATTCACGAAGCCAGCCAAAGCGAATTGCGAATGCCTCGACGGCGATCGACGACAGAAAGCCGACGACAATCGACCATTTGACTAGCTTCCAACCGCCGGGCCCGCCAAACCATTCGCCGGTTCCCTCCTTTTCACGATCGAGAAACGGTATCAGCCCAAGACCGATAACGCACAGCATCGGAATGCCGATGCCGCCCATGAATGCCGAGAACGACACGATCTCCTGCAGGCCGAGAAAATACCACGGCGCCTTTGCCGGATTCTCAGGCACGAGCGGATTTGCAAGTTCCTTTAATGGCGCGTCGGAGATAAATGCCAACCCAACGCAGATCAGCGTGGTCAGCATCAGCACGCCAAGCTCTGCGTAGAAAAGATGCGGCATCGACGGCACCGTGTGCTCGGGACCGCTGCCGACGGCGGGCGTCTTGCCTTTCACGACCGCGGCGAGCTGATAGGTCTTTGCCGGTGCGTCGGTGAAAACGGGATAGAATTTTTTTGCGTCCACGGCGACTCGCTCGTCGGCATCCGCCGGTTTTGCCAAACCGCCGTCTTTGCGTATCCGCCAAAAATGCACGGCCATCAGCATTACCAGCACAAGCGGCAGGATCATTACGTGCAGCAGATAAAAGCGGATGAGCGCTTCCTCGCCGACGGTGTCCGAGCCGAGCAGTATCTCGCGCTGAAAGCCGCCGATGTCGAAGAACCCGGTAATGCCCATCGCGTCCGTTATCTCACGAGGGCTCTGCGCGATGTTTGCGCCGATCGTGATCGCCCAGTACGCAAGCTGATCCCACGGCAGCAGATAACCCGTGAACGACAGCGCCAGCGTCGTCACAAGCAACCCCCAACCGATAAACCAATTGAACTCGCGCGGGTGCCGGTATGCGGCCGTATAAAACGCACGCGCCATGTGCAGGATGACCGCAACGACCATTACATTCGCCGCCCAGCGATGAATGTTTCGCATAAAGCGCCCCGTCGGCACGATAAAGTGAATGTCCTTTATCGATTGGTAAGCAACGTCCGGGTACGGCTTGTAATAGAACATCAGCAGCACGCCGGTTATCAGCGTGATAAAAAACGCGGCGGTCGTAATAATTCCGAGCCCGGCGGTCGTCGACCAGCGAAGCGACCAAAGGTGCGTGCGAACCGAGTGGAGATGCAAAAATACGTTGCCAAAGATAAACGACGATCGCGTACGGTCTGTCTTTGGCGCACCGCCGCGAAATGCTGCCCGATAAACCTCGCGGGGTATTGCCCTGAGGTTCCGCCAAAATTCGTCTAATGCCGAATATCGTTCCGCCTGCATAACCTACACCTTTGTTCCGGTTTTAACCGTCGACTCTTCATCGACCGCGAATGCGCTGCCGCTCTTTGTAACCTTTAGCCACGGCAGCGGTTTTGGCGCCGGGCCCTTTCGCACCGTGCCGTCCTTTGTAAAGCCGGAGCCGTGACACGGACACTCGAATCCGCCTGCATTCGCCTTCACAATACAACCGAGATGGGTGCAAATCGTCGATATGGCAAAGACGCCCTCGCCGTCGCGAAAAACGGCGACATTTCGTCCCGGCGGAATAAACGCCTCGCCCTCAGCGAGCATGTCGGGCAGCGAAACGTTGAATTTCTTCGCCGGTGACGCCGAAACTGCCGCCTTCGGCAGCTTGAGCATCCCGAAGATCGAAAGTGCGAATGCCGCAATCATTGAGCCCATCGCCGCGAGCCCCAAAAAGTCGCGCCGCGGCATCGGCTCAGGATCGAAGCGTGATTTTTTTTCACCTGCATGTGTCGTCATACCGTGCTCCAATTTGTTTCAAATGTGACCCGCTCCATCGAGATCGCATCGACCGGGCAGCGCATCGCGCACAGCGCGCAGCGAATGCATCGGTCCTCGTCTTTTAGGATTGCGGAGTTCTCGTTGAGGTCGGCGTCCTTGCCAAGTGCAGTGTTCAGCGCGGCGGAAATGTCGATGTCGAAGTCCAACGTGTCGAGCGAGACGAGCTTCAGGCACTCGGTCGGACAAACGTCGGCGCAGCCGCCGCAGAGCACGCAGCGATTGCCGTCAAAGACCGGCGTCACACCGCAATCGAGACACCGCGACGCCTCGCGCATCGCCTGCTCGCGGCTGTAACCGATCTCGACGACATTCTCCGGATGCAGCAGTCGCTCCTCGGGCTCGATTGTCGGAACCTCAACGCGGCGAATCGACTCATAGCCAAGCTCGCGGCGATAACGCTCCAAAACGACGTGCGTTTGTATGAGTTCGCGTTTCAGTTTTTTGCCAGTAAGAAATTGATAAACCGAGCGGGCGGCCGCCTTGCCCGAGGCAACGGCGTCGATCAGCAGCTTTGTGCCGTGGGCGAGATCGCCGGCGACGAAAACGCCTTTTCCGGTCGTCTGCAGCGTCTCACGATCGACCTTGACCCAGCCGCCACGCATCAACTCGACATCTTTGCCGCCATCACCGAGGAACGTAAGCGCTGGCGCCTGCCCAACGGCAAGCAAAACCGTGTCACACGGAATAACGCGAGTGTCCTCGTCGTCGTAAACCGGAGCGAATTTGCGTTCGTCGTCGTAAACTTGCAGACAGCGCCGGAATTTGACGCCCGTTACGCGCCCACGTTCGTCGCGGACGATCGCGGTCGGGCCCCAGCCGTTGCTTCGCTCGATGCCTTCCTCGTCGCCCTCGATGATCTCAATCGTGTCAGCCGGCATCTCCTCGGCACCTTCGAGCGATACGAGATGGACGCGCGAAGTTTCGGCTAATCTCGCCGCCGTGCGCGCCGTGTCAAAAGCGATCTGCCTAACGACCGAACGTGCAACGTCATACGCGACATTGCCACCGCCGATCACGACAATCTCGCGGCCGACTTCGATTTTTTCACCGAGTGAAACAGAGCGCAGCAGATCGACGCCGCCGATCACGCCTGGACCGTCTTCGCCCGTCAAGCCAAGACCGCGTGACGATTTTGCACCGACCGCAATGATCACGGCGGCAAAATCCGATCTCAACTCGGCAAACGAAACGTCGCGCCCGATTTGTACCCCGCAGCGTATCTCGACGCCAAGCGCCTCGATCACGGCGATCTCGTTTTCGATCAATTTACGCGGAAGGCGATATGCCGGCACCCCGACCGCCAACATGCCCGCCGCGACCGGCTCGATCTCGAAAACAACAGGCCGAAAGCCCATCAACGCCAGATCGTGCGCCGCGCTCAGACCCGCCGGTCCGGCTCCGATTATCGCGATCCGCAGCCCGTTGGCTTTTTCGACCGTCTTGTCGATGCCCGATCTGAGCAGCGCCGCCATCTCGTCAGCATCAGCCGCGATCGGCGGGACAAAATCCTTTATCGACGCCAGCACTTCGTCAACGGGACGCGCGTCTGGGCCGTGCTGGTCGCACACAAATCTTTTAAGTGCGCGGATCGCTATCGGGCGATCTTGCCCAACAAACATGCCATCGTCATTTACCTTTGGGATCTTTCCGCGCCGGCAGGCGATCTCGCACGGCGCACCACAGATGCGGCCGCAGATCGATGCAAAGGGATTCGGCCCGCGTGCGATCAGATACGCTTCTTCGAAACGTCCATCGGCAATCGCCCGCACATAACCGCGAGCATCCGTGTGCACGGGGCACGCCACTTGGCACGAGATCAGCCCCTTATGGTAATCGGCCTCGGGGATGTGAATCTTTAGAGTTTGCATCCGACCTTACCCAAAACGCGCGTAAAATCACGCGCCCTTTCGCGAACAACTTCACAAACCACTGTTGATGAAAGTGTCACACGCCATTTCTACGTGTGCCTGTGCAACTAACGTGCCTATTGAATGTTTGGGTGAGGGCGAGGATTGTCTCGTGAGAGAAGTTCGATGGACCTAAAAGGCGTGCGAATTCCTAATCCACTGCTTATCGAGGAACCAATGGATTTATCGTGTGTTTTCGTCAGCTCTACTGCCTTCCGGCATTTACCGCCGGCTGTGTTTCTTCTTGTTCGCTCTCGTCCGTTTGTTTGCGACGCGACCCGGCGTCACATGCACCGCGCATTCAGGTTGAGAAGCCGAGGCGCGGCAGGATAACAAGCTGAAGTAACAGCCAAAAAACAACAAGTCCAATAACGATTATTGCGTCTCTCATCTTACTCCTGCATCGGCAGACCGGCCGACTTCCATGCCTCGGTTCCGCCTGCAATGCTTATCGCCTGCGGAAAACCGTTATCGACCAGGATCTGGGCGGCCTTTTTTGAACGGCTGCCGCTGCGGCAAATTAGATAAACCGGTTCGTTCTTTTCGAGTTTGTCGAGGTTTGCCATCAATGTGTCGAGCGGAATATTTCGCGTTCGGTTTGCGTGACCGGCAGCGTATTCCTCGGGCGTGCGCACATCGACAAACTGCGAATACGCCGCCTCGACTGCCGGCCTTGCCTCCTCCGGCGATATCTCGCTAACGCCCGACGTCTTTACGATCTCGGGCGAGTCGATATTTTTTGTCGGTGCACCCTCGCACGCAACAAACGAGACAATTGCCAAAACAAAAAATGTAAATACTATTAAAACTCTCATATCGTCTCCCTTACTTGGTCGCCGGGCAGGTCGATGCAGAACTCTCGGTCGGCAAACCGGCCGCGATCCACGCAGCGGTTCCGCCCGTGACGTTATAAACCTTTTTGAATCCGGCGTTTTCGAGAATGCCGGACGCGATGCTCGAACGGTATCCGCCCTGACAGATTACAAATGCCTGCGTTTTCGGATCGATCTCACCGACACGGTCGGCCAGTTTGTCGAGCGGGATGTTATGTGTTCTAAGGGCGTGACCGGCATTGTATTCGCCGATGCGCCGCACATCGACAAACTGGATGAACTTTTCGGTCTCGGTGAGTGATGCGACTTCCTCGACCGGAACTTGTTCGATCTGTTTTGTCTCGCCCTCATAATTGCCGATCAGAATATAACCGCCGACGGTTTCGTGACCGACGCGTGCGAGACGCATAACGGCCTCGTCGATCTGATCATCGCCTTCGGCTACGATGGCAAGCGGCGTTCCGATCGGGATAAGCGTTCCCGCCCACGATGCAAACTGCCCGCCGAGGCCGATGTTTATCGAGTTTGGCACGTGACCGCCGCCGTACTCGTCCGGCTTTCGCACGTCGACGACAACGCCGTCAAAGTTGTCGATCTCAGCTGAATTTAGCTCTCGCGGCTTCGCGATCTCGGCGAGCGCAGCCGAACCCTCGAGATTCTTCGCCGCGCTTTTTGGGAAATACATCGGCACCTCCGCCTGATCCGACGCGACAATCTTTACAAACTCTTCCTTTGTCATCGGCTGCAGCGCATAATTGAACTTTCGCTGTTCACCGAGCGTCGACCAAGTTTCTTTCGAGAGCGATTTTCCGCACAGCGAACCCGCTCCGTGCGCCGGATAAACCTCGGTGTCGTCGGGCAGTTTTAAGATCTTTTCGTGCAAGCTGTCGTAAAGCATCGCCGCCATTTGCTCGCTAGTAAAACCAACAGAGCCGACAAGATCCGGCCGGCCGACATCGCCGATGAATAACGTGTCGCCGGTGAATATCTTTAACGGATCGCGGACACTCTTGTCCGCAATTTCTTCCGCGATGATCGTTATGCCTTCCGGCGTGTGTCCGGGTGTCTCGCGAAAAGTTAACTTGATCGAGCCGACATTCAACGTGTCGCCGTCTTTGACCTTTAGCGTAGGAAACTTTGTCTCCGCCCGCTGGCCATAAACGATCTCGGCGCCCGTCTTTGTCGCCAGCTCAACATGCCCGCTGACAAAATCCGCATGGCTGTGCGTCTCGATTATGTACTTAATCCGATGGCCGTGTGAGGCCGCTTCGTCGAGGTATTGCTCGACGTCTCGTTGGGGGTCGATTACCGCCGCCTCGCCGTCTGAACCGATGTAGTACGAAGCGTGCGATAAACAACCTAGATAAAACTGCCTGAAATTCATAGCTCTATTATACTCTCGAATACTCGATGACAAACCCCGGCGACGGATGCGAACGATCTGCGCCGCGACATCGGCCACGGCAATTCAAATTCCGACGTACGAAATCTTGAATTTCAAAAATCATGGTGCTAACGATAGACTTGAAAAGCGTCTATCGCGAATGCGGTAAAGGTAAGCGCAAGATCGCCGTCAAAGTCGTGGATATTTTTGGTAATGACACGATGACGATCATTGAGGTGAATATCTAATCCCGTGGAATTCGATGGGTTAAACGGGTATAATTCGACCCCTTTGAATCTTCAAATATGGCTAAAATTATTGTACTTAGTAAAGAGGTAACTATTAAGACGGTTCACGAGGACGATTACATCTCGCTTACCGACATTGCGAGATTTAAGGACGCCGAAAGAACCGACTACATTATCTTTAACTGGATGCGGAACAGGAACACCATCGAGTTCCTGGGCATCTGGGAGCAATTGAATAATCCCGGTTTTAATCCCATCGAATTCGATGGGATTAGAAATCAAGCCGGACTGAATAGTTTCGTCCTTACGGCGAAGCAATGGATAGAAAAAACCGGCGCGATAGGCATTGTTTCAAAGACCGGACGTTACGGCGGAACATTTGCTCACAAGGATATTGCGTTCGAATTCGCCTCATGGATATCCGTTGAATTCAAACTCTACCTTATAAAGGAATTCCAACGCCTAAAAGAGCAGGAACAAAAACAACTTGGCTGGGACATCAAGCGTAATCTGGCAAAGATCAATTATCGAATCCATACCGACGCGATCAAGGAAAATCTGATTCCGACCGAGCTTACCAAATCTCAGGTCAATCTGGTTTACGCATCGGAGGCGGACGTGCTAAATGTGGCGCTTTTTGGAATGACCGCAAAACAATGGCGTGACAAGAAACCGGGAGCAAAAGGAAATATCCGCGACGAAGCGAATATCTCACAGCTTGTTTGCCTTTCTAACCTCGAAAATCTAAACGCAATGTTAATAAATGAGGGAATGTCGCAATCGGAAAGACTGAGAAAGCTAAATCAAATTGCTATCCAGCAAATGAGGCTGCTCACGGAAGATCCGCGAGTCAAGAAATTGGGAGGCAAGAAATAATGGCCCTGCACCCCGATTTTCCCGAATCCGCGTGCGAATGCGTCTCGATCACGTATTTTATCTGTTGCCCATGCGACGCCGCTTCGTCCAAATATTGCTCGACATCACGCTGCGGATCGATGATCGCGGCCTCGCCTTCAGAGCCAACGTAATACGAAGCGTGCGACAAACACCCGAGATAAAACTGCCTGAAATCCATGCCTCTATTATACTCTCGAATACTCGATGACAAACTCCGGCGGCTCGTCGGCTTTGTTAAACCAACAATTAATTCCTGCCCTATTTAGCCGCCGTCTGACGTAAGCCGTGGGTTTCAACCCACGTTAAGCTGGTGTAGAATTATCCGCGTCGCGTCAGCGACGGCTGGGTCAGGTTTCACCTAACATATGCCCGAAATAACGGAATGGGAATTCACGGCTGATGTAGCCTCGCGAATAAACAGCGTGATTGAGAGGCGTCCTGATTTGCCGTTTTCGGAAGCTCGTTGCGAACAACGGGGCCGCGGCTCACGCAAACGCCGCGACCTCACACTTCTTGACAGAAATAACAAACCGATCTTCACGGGCGAAGTTAAGATGCCCGGAACGCGTGACGGACGCTCACCGCTCAATGAATCGGTTGTTGTTGACGCTCACGATAAAGCCAACGCCATCGGAGTCGAATACTTCTTCACTTGGAATGTAAATGACTGCATTCTTTGGAATACTTTCGAAAAAGGAAAGTCCATAACTGAACGGCACATTGAGTTTCTAAAGGCCCTGCCATCTCCTATTGCGAAAGCTGACGACGTAAACGATCCGCGAGTGGCGGAACAGATCGGCGGTTTTCTCGAAAGATTACTTGAGCGATGCTCCGCGATTCTTAGTGGCGACCGGCCAATTGAGAAATTGCCTCTCGACAAAACATTCATCCGCGTTTGGGAGCTTGCGGTTCTTCCAATCGTTCACGAAACTCACGCTGCGCTCAGCCGCCAATATATTTCCGACCCGGCCTTCAAACGCGCTCTCGACAAATGGATGGTTGAAGAGCAGGGATCGATTCCGTCCAAGGATGAGGCCATTACGCGCGAAAATCTAGAACGTGCGGCTAAATTCAGCAGCTATGTTTTGGCGAATAAGATCGTATTTTACCAAGCATTACGACGGCAGTTTGCCGATCTTAGACCGCTTGAAATAAGTGACGCGATCAAAACGGCGGACACGTTGGGCGTTTATCTACTAACTGCGTTCGAACACGCGACCAAAGTAACAAAGGACTATGAGACAGTTTTTGCGGGTGATTTTGGTGATGGATTACCTCTACTAAGCGCGAACGCGGTGGATTTTTGGCGCGATCTCCTTGCCGATACAAGCAAGTTCGACTTCACCGAAATACCTTACGATGTTGTCGGCCACATTTTCGAGAATCTTCTTAGTCCGGAGGAACGCCATAAATTCGGACAGCACTACACACGCAGCGAGATTGTTGATCTTATAAATGCTTTCTGCATTCGAAAGGCCGATGCAAAAGTAATGGACCCTTCATGCGGCGGCGGGACATTTCTTGTCCGGGCCTATCAACGAAAAAAGGACCTTTCCGGCGGTAAGCTGTCGCACGAAAAAATTATCGGACAGCTTTACGGCACTGATATTTCAGCTTATCCCGTTCATCTGACGACGATGAATCTTGCAACCCGCGATCTGAAAGAGGGAGCCAACTATCCGCTGGTCGCTCGTCGCGATTTCTTTAAGACAAAGCTAAACGGAAAGATTTTCAAAGTACCCGACGATTCGGGCGACGAAATGAAGCCGCTTCCGAAGTTGGACGCAATTGTCGGAAATCCGCCGTATATCCGGCAGGAAAAGATCACGGAATATTACGGCCAAAAATATAAGGACAAGTTGCAAGAGCTTGTCCACCGAGATGCACCAGGAACAGCGCTTTCGGGCCGGAGTGATATATTCTGCTATTTCTTTACACACAGCTTCGCGTTGCTTGAGGACGACGGTTATATCGGCTTGCTGACAAGCTCCGGCTGGCTGGATACGGCTTATGGCTTTGACCTTCAAAAGTTTCTTCATGAAAACTTCGAGATCATAGCGATTATCGAATCGAGCTGTGAGCCGTGGTTCACGGGAGCGCGTGTTACAACTGCGGCAACAATACTTCGAAAGCAGCCGGATGCCGAAAAACGTAATGCTAATAATGTGAAATTCGTTTGGTTCAAAGAGCGTATTTCCGAGTTTGTCACTCAGGCTCACAGCGACGAAGGCTTACGCCGCGCAATGTTCGAGGATATGCGTGATCGCATAGAGCGTCTTACGGACGAAGAGGAAAACGATCTATGGCGTGTCCGGGTCGTAAATCAGGCCGAACTTTTTCGTATGGGGTGTTTGAGCTTCGATGTTGCAGCCGATGATGAAGACGAACCGGAAACCCAAATCGCGGACGATGAATCAGTTGCGATCACTGCGATTCAGCCGAACTTTCAGGGCGATCCGCAACAGCAATCTCTTCGCGTGCAAACCGTAAGCACTGATCTTAGTCGGCTTCATGCGGGTGGCGAATACAAAGGCTACAAATGGGGAATTTTTCTTCGCGCTCCTGAAATTTTCGCAAAGCTTGTTAGACGCGGCGGCGGCGGGTTTGTTCCGCTTGGCCAGATTGCCAATATCAAGCGAGGAATCACTAGTGGGTGCGATACTTTTTTCTTTCCGCAAGACATAACAGATGAAAGGCTTGCGGAAAACCTAACCGATACTGGATTCAAGGCACAGTACGGTATCACGAGGAGAGACACAGAAAGGATCCGCATCGTTCAAGCTGGAGACAAATCTCAACATTTGATCGAAGCTGAGTATTTGCGCCCTTTAGTTTTTAATTTGATGGAGATTAATTCAATTAACATCAACCCGGCGGCTTTAAATAAGCAGATTCTAGTTGTTAATAAGGACAAAAGCGATTTACACGGAAAACGAGTTTTAAGTTACATAAAGTACGGCGAGCGTGAAGGATTTAATCAGCGGCCTACTTGTGCGAGTCGAAATATTTGGTATTCGATTGATACCCATCATCGGGGGGATTTCTTTTGGACCAAAGCACAACGGTACAGACATATTGTCCCGATAAATGAAGACAATTTAATCGCAAATTGCAATCTTTACGATATCTCGACGAATCAATCAGACTCTTCCCAGGTTCTCGGTGCGATATTAAATTCGACCGTCATGGTGCTCTTTAAACATCAGTTCGGACGAACTATGGGCGGCGATCCACTGTTAAAAACCGAAGTTACTGACGTTAAGATGATGCTCGTGCCTGATACGCGTTTAGCCTTTCCAGAAGTAGAGAAGAAGCTAATAAGTGCACTTCAGTCAATGTACCAAAGAAAAATCGGGCATCTGGTCGAAGTAGATTCGACAGAGCAAGATCGGTGGACAGGAGAGCTTGCATTCGAGGACAGGCAGGAACTCGACGATGCGGTGCTTGAACTGATTGGAATTGATGATCCGGGTGAAAGGCTTGAACTCCGCGACGAGCTATATCGTGAGATAACCAAACTCTATCGCCAGATTCGCTCGGCGGAGAAGATAATGCAGCGATACCGTTCGCAAACCGCTCGTCGCGGGCGTCAAACGCCACAAAGTATCGCGACGGATATTTGGGACGAACTGGAAATCAAACCTGTGCTGTTCACTCCGCTGGATTTTGTCCCGGCAGACGCAGAGAAAAGAGGCGTTTATATTCGCGACGCAAAAGCTGAACTTATCCATGAACCACTTCTCGGAACATTTGGCGTCAAGGTTAGTAAACAGACTGAGTATTTTGACACTCTGGAAGAAGCCGAGTTTCTAAAAGCGGTCGCGGATGTGCCAATGCACGGAAATGTTGATGTGCCAATTTCTCCTGACATTTGCCGACTCGCAATCAATAAATACACCGAACAGCGCGCTGGCATTGAAGAAATGTTGCTTTCCCAAGCCGTAACATTCACCAACGACGAAACAATGCAGCAACGCGTCGTCCGCGAGCTTTGGAAGAAAATGACGAATTAGAATCATTCAACTTTCGCTAACGCGACGCACACGGTCATTACAATTCTCGGTTCTGACCGCACGTTTACTCAACCGGTGCACCCGAGTCGCGCCATGCTTTCCAGCCGCCGTCCATTGACAGTTGGCGGTTATTACAAGCTGGTATTGCTTAATTCCAAAACGGATCATCTTTCCAGTCGGACGGAAAACCTATATTTTGTGCATCGATGACCGGGTACTTGTCGATCAGTTCACGGAGCCTTTTTGTAAATGTCGTCTGAGGATTAACCTGACGAAGCATGTGGACGAGACAACAAAGGAAGTAATAACACTTATCGTTAGTGCGCGGTGGCTTTGCAATCCAATGTACCGGCGGGTTTTGTATAAGTTTGGGAGTTTCAGTCAATGTCCGGTTCCAAAGGCGACTGTGATGAGCACAAATATTTCGAACGTAAGTCATGCTTCGAACCCAGCTTTGTAAGATCCGTGGTTCATTCAGACCGAAATGTTGTGCGATGCTTTTCTTTGCTGGGAAAGAGAATTTTAGATTTTGATAGAACCTGGAAAGTAAGCCAAAAGACGCTACCTCAAACGAAACCCAAGCCGGTGGAATGCTGTCAGAGTATTTGTTGAAAAAGTGACTAATAAAGACCTCGCCCGATCTATCGACTTCTTCTTTTAATTTAACAAGTTGAGTCTTCCATCGATCTGCCCTGAGAAAATGGGCGGCATCGAGAAACCAAAATGGCCCATTCAACATCGAGGGCTGATAAATAATCTGCGTCCTAAAAGCAATCTCGATCCGCTCGATCGCGTCAAATACTAACAAACGAAATTCACGATCAAATAGATAGTGATCCAATACCAGTTCGAATGTTGTGCCGCTTGCATAATTATCAGAGGGCAGCAATCGGTACGGATACAAGTAGGCACTGAACCTGTAATAACTAATGTTGGACAGGAAATGTTTTGCAGCCACTTGGTCGGAAATCACCAAACCTCGACTTTCGAGATGTCGTATTTGGTCGGCAATCGAAAGTGTGGGTTTTGTGTATTTCACTGTGTCCAAAAAAAGAAAGCCCACCGATTTGAGCTTGCCTTTCGGCAGAGGCTTGGCAGGCATTGTCAATATGAGCCTATTGCCGTTAGTCCGAAATGTCAAGAGAAAGATGTAGTCATCACCGCTAACCCAGTCTACTCAACCGGTGCGCCCGCGTCGCGCCATGCTTTCCAGCCGTGGCGGTAAAAAAGACTTGACTAATAACTTGACTCACGCTTGACGAACCCGCGCTCGACGAATTGAAAAAATCGCTGCTGCGCTGGGCGTTTAACGGAGCTTTGATTTTTGTTCGCTGTGTAAATGGTATGTCGATTCGATAAACATGTATTGAAAACGTGTCGACAAAACTCAAAAACATGGACATATAATGTTGACAGTTTATGAAACGAAGGAGTTAGGACCAATGGATGATGCGATCTATGCAAACAACGACGAAAAGTTGCGTGCGTGGTCCGAAAAGCTTCCGATCACAAGCGAATACAGCGTGCAGATCTACGGCGTAAGCTCGATAGATTCGCATTCAGCAAGCGGAGCTTATACCATCGCGATATCGCTTCGTTGACCGCAAAGGCCGCAAACAGTAAATTTAATGTTGAAATCAGGAGAATAAAATGAAAACTTCAAAGGCGATATTTTCCATATTCATCGGCGCGATCCTTTGTCTGTTCGCTTCACAGGCCTTTTTTGCTCAGGCCGAAAAGCTCGGCGCTATTAAATTCACTCCACCAAAGGGATGGACAAAAACGGCGAAGGAACACGCCGTCGTTTTTAGCGAGATCAATCAGGCGAAGGGCAACTTTTGCTTTATCACGCTTTACGCCGAAGCACCGAGTGTCGGGACGCCGCAGCAGGATTTTGCGAAAGAGTGGAAAACCCGTGTCGTTGAGCCGTGGGGCGCCGAGGCAAATCCAAAGACAGTAACAGAACCCGATAACGGATGGACGGGGATCGCGGGTGGGGCGCCGATAGACTTCAATGGTAACAAGGCTTTTGCATTTCTAACGGTTTTAAGTGGATTCGGAAAAACCGTAAGTGTTCTCGGGGTCTTGAACGATGAATCGTATCTGCCGCAACTACAGGCATTCGTGGAAACGATGGATGTTGACAAAACTACTGCTACCACCGCTGTTGCTGCCGCTACCACCGCCGCCGCTCCGCAACTTGACAGTTTTGGCCGGCTCATCATCCCGCTGCCCGCGCGTCAGCTTACCATGGCCGATCTGGCAGGCGAATGGGGCGAGAACGACGGGATCAATATTAGGTATGTTTACCGTGATTCGGGAACATACGCCGGAGCTGATTCGCTGCATTTTAGGAGCAAGATGACCATCACCGCGCAGGGTGGTTATTACAACGATTTCTTCGCCATTCAGAACGGCAAGAAGATCAAAGAGAACACCACCGGCACGGTCGCCGTGGCCGGACGCATCCTGGTTATTAAGCAGGGCAACACAAAAAGGTACGTCATTCGAGGCTGGCTGGAACTCCCCGACATGACGATCCTGAAGGTCTGCGGCCCCTGGTATGGCGACGATGTGATCCCCGAGAAGATATTTACCGACCTCGAACACGGCTCGAATCTCAACTCTACATGGATTCGCAAGAAGTGAGCGTCGCAGGTTGAAATTGAAAGTTATCGCAAAAAAGAAGGTGCCGAATATAATGATCAGAAAAATGAGTTTTGTTTTATTTGCCTTGACCGTAATTGTTTTTTCCGTTTCATCTGCCGCTTTCGGCCAGACGGAAAAGCTGGGCATTGTGAAGTACACGCCGCCGAAAGGGATGAACAAGCTGCCGAAGGAAAACGTGGTGGCATTTAGCGAGTTTGACCAGGCAACG
>JANOGL010000412.1:0-2746 GCA_031405985.1 Acidobacteriota bacterium
AATAAATTATCTAAAAGCGACTAACATTGATGTCGGTCTTCTCATAAATTTCGGAACGCCAAGAATCGAATATTTTCGTTTACATTAATAAACAATCCTGTCTATCCTGCCCATCCTGTTTTAATTCTTCCCTACAACGGCCAAAAGATCGGCACGAGTATCATCGCAGTAACAAAGACGATGACCGTCAGTACCGAACCTATTTTGACAAAGTCAGTGAATTTGTATCTTCCCGGCGTGTAAACGAGGACGCACGCGGGTTCGAGGGGCGTGATGAACGAGAAGCTTGCGGCGTACGTGATCGCGGCGACGAATGTTCGCGGGTTGACGCCGAGCGCAATCGCGCTCTTTATGGCGATGGGCAGAACGACGAGAGCGGCGGCTTGGTTAGACATCGGTTGCGTCAGAGCGACCGTGAGTAAAAAGAAACCCGCGAGCACGGCCGTCGGCCCGAGCGAGCCAACATATTCGTTTATTAACGCAGCGAGAAATATGTCGGCGCCGGACTTCTCCATCGCGACGCCGAAGCTCATCATGCAGGCGATCAGCACGAGCACGCGAAAATTCAAAAGCGAATAAAGCTCGCGGTATTCGACGGTCTTTGTGGCGAGCAGCAGCATCACTCCGCTGAGCACGGCGATGGCGAGCGGCGTGTCAAAACCGAACATAACCTTTGTCAGCGAAAGCGTGAGGAACAGCGAGAATGCCGCGACCGCCCATTTTCGTTTATCAAAACGCGTGTTGGTGTTTGTGAGATCTTCGAGCAGCAGCACGTCGTTGTCGGCGAGCAACAGATCGACGCCGATCTTGCGACCTTGAACAAGCAGCACGTCGCCGAAATTGATCTCGACGTGACTGAGTTTGTTGACGAACGTTCGGCCGTGGCGATTGATCGCGAGCACAGTCAGATTGTAGCGTTCGCGGAATGCGATCGACTTGAGCGTCTGGCCGGTGATACGCGAGTTTCGCAGTACCATTACTTCAAAAAGCTCGACGCTGCCGCCCTCGAGCTCTTTGTCGCTCAACATAAAATCGGGCTTGATCTCGAGACCGACTTCCTCCTTGACGCGGAGAATGTCGCTCAATGTTCCCTCGACGATCAGAGAATCGCGCCGCTGTATCCGCTCATTCGAACTCGGTGCGTTTATCTTTTCGCCGGTGCGGATAATGCCGAGCACGTTGAGATCGAGCTGCGACGCCAGATCAGCCTCGCCGATGGTTTTGCCGACAAGCGGCGAATCGGGCAGTACGAATAACTCGGAGATGTATTCGCGCATTTTATACTGTTCGGTCAGCGACTCTTCGCCGCCGCGACTCGGCAACATTCGCCGCCCGATCGTGAGCATGTAGAGCATTCCGGCGAGCAAAGTGACGATGCCGACCGGTGCAAGCTCGAACATCGAGTACGGCTCCATTCCATAACGCGTGATCGTTCCGCTTACGGCGAGATTGGTCGAAGTTCCGATGAGTGTGCAGCTTCCGCCAAGTATCGCTCCGAATGCAAGCGGCATGAGAAGTTTCGACGGTGGAATTTTGGATTTCGCCGCGAGGCCGATGATGATCGGCAGAAACATCGCTGTCGTCGTCGTGTTCTTAAGCACGGAAGCGCTGATCGCGGCCGAGATCATTATCAGCGCCGTCAAAAAGAAAACATTATCGCCCGCCGTTTTGTGCAGCCGACGCCCGAGCATATCGACGATGCCGGTCTTTGCAAGACCACCGACCAAAACAAACAGCCCGCCGATAGTGATAATAATGTCGTTGCCAAATCCTGCGACTGCCTCTTGCATCGTCAGCACCTGCGTCAACACAAGCGCCATCACTAGCAGCAGGCCGACGATGTCGACCGGGATCTTCTCCGTAGCAAACAGAATGATCGCAACGACCAGCAAAATCAGGGTGACTGCAATTGGCGACATTAGAGAGAAGAATATCTGATAGCCCCGACAAAAGGCAATGGCCAACGTCGGCTTGCATTCAGGCGTTTCGCGTTCTAATCTGACGCTCGTAAGTATGGCTGAAAGTTTTTGCGAACGCCTGGTCGAATCTTTCGAATCGCGGCCCGAAAAAACCGCGATGCGTATCGTCGGCGTCGAAGGCAACGTTTACACTTGGGGCGAGATGTTGCGCTCAATTCGCTCGATCGCGTATCGTCTCGAACTGGAAGGCGTCTCGAAAGGCGATCGCGTCGCGCTGATAGGCGAAAATCATCCGAATTGGGCCATCGCCTATCTCGGAACTTTATTGCGCGGCGCCGTCATCGTCCCGCTCGATCCGCACGGCGAGATCGAGACGATCACAAACTTTCTCGAAAACTCCGAGGCCAAAGTCGCGTTCCTCTCGCCCGATCAGACCGAACGATTTCAGGAGATCGAAGAAAAGCTCGGGCGCAAGATCAAATCCGTAACTTGGCAAGATAATTCACCGCAGAGTCGCCGAGACGCAGAGAATGATAATAAAAGTATCTCCGCGTCTCTGCGTCTCCGCGGTGAAAATAATTTTGCAGACTGGGCCGCGACAGAATTCCCTGTTGAGTTTGTGAGCCGCACACCGCCGGCACGCGGCGACGATATGGCCGTTCTGATGTACACGAGCGGCACGACGGGCACGCCAAAAGGCGTTCCGCTCACGCACGGCAACATCGTCGCCGAGCTCGAAGGCGTCAATCTCGTACTCAAACTTTCCGACAAAGAAAAAATCCTCAGCCTGCTGCCGCTCTTTCACGCGTATTTGCAGATCGTAAATA
>JANOGL010000419.1:0-4206 GCA_031405985.1 Acidobacteriota bacterium
ACAAGCCGAACCAACGCTGATCCGCGCCGGTGCAAACCGCGTCGTTGCACCGACGATCATCGGCAGCCAGTCGATGGCAAGAGCACTGCTCAAGCCGGCCGTCGCCGATTTTATGGAATCGATCGTCGCCGAGACGCTCGATCTCGTTTTTGAGGAGATGACCGTCGACCAAAATTCGCGCTACGCCGGCCGCAGCCTTAAAGATACAAATATCATGAGCGAACTCAGTCTCATCGTCGTCGCAATTCGGCGAAAAGACGGCGATCTCGAATTTCACCCGAATGGCGACACGTCGATCGGCGAGGGCGACCTGCTGATCGTGATCGGCAAGGCCGAATCGGTGCAGGCGCTCATCGAAGCGAATAAAGTATGAAGGTTATCGTAACCGGCGGCAGCGGATATTTGGGGACGCATGTGCGACGTTTTTTCGGGGCCGACGATCTTTCGCGGCGCAACGGTCGTGACATTCTAAATGCCGACGACGCTAAGGCCGTCAGCGACTACGACATCGTAATTCACCTCGCGGCTCGACTCGATAAAGCGCCTGACGCAGCAGAAGATGTTTTTCGCACAAACGTCGACGGCACGATAAATTTGCTGCGTGAAATGCGCGAAGACGCCGTTTTTATCTTTGCTTCGACAAAGGATGTTTACGGGCGCTTCGCCGACAATTTTGCCGAAGTAGATGAGCAATGTCCGACTTTGTACGCCGGTCAGTCGCCGCTCGAATGGTCAAAGCTGATCGCCGAACGCTATGTCGAGTATTACGCGCACGCACGCAATTTTCGTTCGTGCATTTTTCGGCTTTCGACAGTTTACGCTCCGCTATCGCCTGGCAACACGCCGAACTTTGTCGGCCATTACGCAAACGCGATCAACTTTGGCGAGCGCCTGCAGCTAACGGGCGACGGCAATGCGCGACGCGATCTGCTGCACGTCGATGACCTTTCGCGTGCATGCTCTGCGTTCTCAGAATCGATAATTCGTCACGGTCTCTACAATCTCGGCGGCGGCGCAGCGAACGCTGTGACATTGCGCGAACTGGTCGCCAAGATGGAGGAAGTTTCAGGCCTTCAAGCCGTCATCGATGAGGAAAATCCGCTCTCCGCTCCGGTTCCAATGCATTATGTCAGCAATCTCAAACTTGTTTCTCAAGAACTCGGCTGGCAGCCTCAGATCAAACTTGACGACGGCTTGAAGAATTTGTTTTAACGCAAAGTCGCAGAGATGCAAAGACGCAAAGGAAAGAATTAGAAATGGTTTATGGATGAGAATGAACTGAGCAAAATCATTGTTGATTCAGCAATTGAGGTTCATCGCAGTCTTGGAGGTCCTGGATTGCTCGAAAGTGTTTACGAAGAAGCGTTGGTGTGGGAATTAACTTCTCGCGGGCTTTTTGTTGAACGTCAAAAGGAAGTCGTTATTTCATACAAGGGCAACGAACTCGCATCGCCGCTTAAACTTGATTTGCTGGTCAATGGCATGGTCATCATCGAAATCAAATCGGTTTCGGTATATAACAAGATTTTTGAAGCACAGGCTCTCACCTACTTAAGACTGCTTAATCTGAAACTTGCTCTCGTGATAAATTTTGGCGAGACAAAAGTAGGACACGCTATTCATAGAGTGGTCAATGGCCTATGATTTCTCTGCGTCTTTGCCCCTTTGCGTCTTTGCGTTGGAAAATTTATGAAGATTCTCGTCAGAGGCACAAATTGGATAGGCGATGCGGTGATGTCGGTACCCGCACTGCGCGAGCTGCGGCGGATCTTCCCCGACGCCAAGATCAGCCTGCACACTCGATCGGGCGTTGACGCGTTGTTTAGCGATGCGAAGTTCATCGACGAGATCGTCACGTTCGACAAAAACCGCTGGGCGGTGAAGGATGTTTACGACAACGCGCAGTTTTTACGCGATGACAATTTTGATCTTGCTGTTTTGTTGCCGAATTCGTTCGAATCTGCGCTGACGACCTTTCTGACGCGCATCCCGCGACGCTTTGGTTATAACAAAGACGTTCGCGGTCTTTTATTGACCGACCCAATAGCCGTTCCCGAGTGGAAGAATCGCCGCCACGAAGTTTTTTACTATTTGCATTTGATCGCCGAGATCGAGCGCAGAATGTTAGGACGTGAAACAGTTTTGCAAACCGATCCTGACGTGACGCTCGACATCTCCGACGAGCGAAAAGCCGCTGCGACAAGAATGTTGTCCGATTATGGCATCAATCTTTCGCAAAAGATCATTGCGCTTGGCGTCGGTTCGACAAACTCGCGGGCTAAACGTTGGCCGGTCAAAAGTTATTCAGATCTCAGCGACAAACTGCAAACCGAATTAGATGCACAAGTTGTCTTAGTCGGCTCAAAAGGCGACGCTGATGTCGCGGCTCAGTTGCAGCAGCAGGTTTCAAAACCTGTCATCGATCTGACAGGTAAAACTAACATCGGCGAAGCAGCGGCGATCTTGAGTGTCATCGATCTGCTCATCTCTAACGACATGGGCTTAGCTCATATTGCACCGGCGGTCGGGACGCCGACGGTTGTTGTCTTTGGCCCGACGAATCCCGAAACAACGAGACCCTATTCGGCAATCGCCGAAGTTATGAGAAAACAGGTAGAATGTTCACCGTGCATGCTACGGACGTGTCCGATAGACCATCGTTGCATGACGTGGATTTCCGTCGATGAGGTATTCGAGGCGGCAAAAAATATTTTCAACGCAAACTCGCAAGATTTTTTTTAACGCAAAGACGCCAAGATGCAAAGCCGCAAAGAAAAAGAAATCGATTTAATCGACTGGCTTGACACTCTCTTCCTTCACGTCTTGGCGACTTTGCGTCTTTGCGTTAAAAAATATTACATCTTTGAGTCTTTGAGTTAAAAACTCTTATGAAACAACCGGCAGTATTTCTTGACCGCGACGGGACGCTGATCGAAGAGGTGAATTATCTTCACCGCGTCGAAGACCTGCGCCTTTTTCCAGCTACTGCGACAGCATTGAGTTCGCTAAAGGACGCTGGTTATCTTGTCATCATAGTGACAAATCAGTCGGGAATCGGGCGGGAAGTTTATGGCGAGCGCGATATGCACAATGTTCACGAAGCGATGCAAAAGCAGCTCGACGGCGCGATCGATGCTTTTTATTTTTGCCCGCATCTGCCGTGCGACGGTTGTCGATGCCGCAAGCCTGCGGTCGGAATGATCGAGGCCGCGATGGCTGATTTTGAGATCGACCTTGAGCGTTCGTGGATGATCGGCGATAAGGACATTGATGTGCTAGTGGGGCAGGCCGCAAGGTTAAAAACTGCTTTAGTCCTCACCGGATACGGCCGCGCTCACCGCGAAACGCTGCAAATTCAGCCCGAGATCGCCGCCGACGACATTGCGGGTGCCATCAAGCAAATAATCTTCACCACTAAAGAAAAGATTAAAACCTAAACATGATCTATACCGACGCTGGTGGTGGTGGTGGAACACTAGATGCTCTGTTCGCCCGCGGATACGCTTTTAGTTCGCGACAAACAAGAAAACCGCGAATGATAAAAAATAGTGCAAACGCGTGGAACCCGGCCATGAAATAGTCGCCGATCACCAGCACGATTAAGCCATCAAACACATACACAACAATGCCGATCAGAAAGGCGGCTTTGAAAAGTTTGCCTGCGTAGTAGCCTATCAAAGCAAAGCCGATAACGAGAATCAGACCAAAGATAATCGAAAGAATTCTTAGGGCTGTCGGCGCGCCCTGTTCGATCGAGGCCGCGATAACTGCATCTGCAATTTCGGTTAGCCCGAGACCAGCGAGAAAGTGAAAGTTCGCACCAGCTGCAAATGCAATTGAATTAATTGCGGAAAGCCCGGCGATCCAATAAAACCAATTCGCACCACTTTTTGCTCTCGTTTCCCATTCCGGATCGAAACCGGAATCTATTGCATCACTCGCAGAAACAGAGGTTTCCGGTTTTTCTTCTTCCAGTCCTAAAAGATTACTCATATCGTCAACAATTCCTCTCCATGCAAAATAGATGAACTGCAATCTTATATCATCGGATCGTAGCAAAAAAAAATCAGCAGATTCTCTTAAGCACGGCCAAAATCATCCTCAAGCCTGACGATATCGTCCTCGCCAAAATAGTCGCCGGTTTGGGTTTCGATTTATATGCAGTACCCGCCTGTGGTACGAATAAAAATTTACCCATCCCAAAAT
>JANOGL010000442.1:0-6353 GCA_031405985.1 Acidobacteriota bacterium
TTTAGCGTCTCAATAAAGTAGTTTCGATTCGGCAAGTGAGTCAACCCGTCATGGTAAGCGGCATGCCGAAACTTTTCGTGACTTACTTTTAGTGCGTCGCTGCTTCGTTCGAGTTCCAGCACATAATGGCGAAGTTCGAGAATGTGCTGCTCGGCCTGCTCGGCCCGTTCCCGTTCGGTTTGCTTTGCTTTTTCGACAGTGACGTTTACGTCCTCAACAAACCGGCGGAACGTCAGATAGATCAAACCGAAGAAAGCAACAACGGCCGCAAAGAGATACATATTCGGTCGGTCGACATCCAGAACCTTTATCGCAATACCAGCAATGACGCCGCCGGTGAGATAAATTGAAATCGCGTTGAAACAGTTTTCGGTCCACACCTTCCAAAACGAGGTCTCTTTTTTGATCGCCGAGAAGAACGCGACAAAAATCGAATTGACGAGGAATAGCGAGATCGACATCACGATCAGCAGCCACACAAAACTCGTTAAATCGTCACGGTGCAAAACGCGATCGCCTGATACGAACATCGCGTTCACGATCTTGGTAACGACAAAAACTGAGATCGCCGCAAAATACATATTTGCGAGAATCGTTTTTGGTTTGATAGTGCCGCCGAGCCGGCGGATGTTCAATGATGCGAGGAACGATTCGATGACGGCGATTATGAGGGCGACCTCGCTGCCGTATAGCATCATCGCGATCATTATCATCCCGTCCGAAATGGTGAGATGAATATTCACTCTCGGGAGCTGAATGCGCAAATAACAACTGCAAAAGATCGTCAGAGCGCCGAGCGTGATCACTCCCGCATTGATCTTTTCGGGAGCAATACCAAGCAGAGCCCAGACCACGGCAATGCCCGCCACCGGCGTGAGCGCGGCGAGGAAAACGTTTATCGAATTCTCCTTTGAAAGTGAAAACATTGAAAAGAAAGGCTGAGAAGTGGACTGATGAGAGGTGTTGTGTTGTCGAGCTGTGCGAAAGTCCGCAGCTTCGCCTCGACTTTCGCCAATTTCATTGTAGATTAAACGGTTATGTTTTGACAACACTATTTTTTTGGCTCGGCCTTGTGAATAAGGAGCCTAAACTTTAATTTCACTGAAGTTTCAACTCACTGTGTAGCCGTGGTATCGCCCTCGGTTGTCATCAGAATACTGCTTAATGACATGGCTACGCTGACCAACATATTGTCACTGACGAACTCGCGCGTCAGTTGTCGCGTTACCAAATTTGCCTTTAGTCTAAATTCTGTTGAGAGAGACCTTTTTTGGTCAGTTCAATCTTACGCAACGTTTGTGCCATCGGCGAACAAGGCTCAATTACCAATCTAATACAGGATGAAATCAGAATTGTAGAAGATCGAACGTAGAAATTTTTCGGTCAGAATGACGAGGTTTGTATCGTCACGCTGACCGATGAGTTAAGGGAAAATGTAAAAAAGCTATTTCGTTATGCCGACCTGCGTCAGCGCATAGGCATAGTCAAAAGCAACCTCTTTCAGACGATCATAACGGCCCGACGATCCGCCGTGACCGGCGCCCATGTTCGTCTTTAGCAGAATGACGTTGTTGTCGGTTTTCATCTCGCGAAGTTTGGCCGCCCATTTGGCACCTTCCCAATACGGCACTTGGCTGTCGTTGAGCGAAACCTCGATCAGAATGTTCGGGTATTTTTGCCGCTTGATCTGATCGTATGGCGAGTATGTGAACATATAATCCCACGCCTTTTTGTCGTCACGCGGGTTGCCCCATTCGATCCATTCGCCCGTGGTGAGCGGCAGCGTGTCGTCGATCATTGTGTTCATCACATCAACAAACGGAACCTGCGCGATCGCCGCCTTAAAGAGCTCCGGGGCCTGATTGACGACTGCACCCATGAGCAATCCACCGGCCGAACCACCCTGAATGACGAGCCGATCAGCCGAGGTGTATTTCTTTTTAACGAGGAATTTCGCCGAGTCGACAAAGTCGTTGAACGTGTTCATCTTCTTGAACATGCGTCCGTCCTGACGCCACTTTTCGCCAAGCTCGCTGCCGCCGCGAATGTGGGCCATCGCATAGATCATTCCGCGATCAACGAGCGACAAGCGAGCGGTCGAGAAGTTTGGCGTCATCGACGCACCGTAGCTGCCATACGCGTAGAGCAGCATCGGCGATTTACCGTCGAGCTTTGTGCCCTTTTTCATCACGATCGAGACCGGCACCTTTTCGCCATCGCGTGCGTCGGCCCAGATGCGCGTTGTTTCGTACTTAGTCTTGTCGTGACCGCTCGGTATCTCTTGCTGCTTAATCAGCTTGCTCGTTCGCGACGCGAGATCAAACTCGTATGTCGAATTTGGCGTGATCATCGACGAATAGCCATAACGCACATACGGCGTTACATACTCAGGATTACCGCCGAGGCCCATTGTGTAAACGCTCTCTTCGGTCGGAATTCGCATGTCGGCGCGCTCTGTTTTGCGATCCATAACGCGAAGATACTCGAGGCCGTTCTCGACCTCTGACACGACGGAGTAATCCTTAAAGAAGCTGACGCCCTCATTCAATACTTTCGGGTTGTGAGCAATAAAGTCCGTCCAATTTTTCTCGCTCGCGTCGCTGAGGGGCGCCCGAACGATGCGAAAATTCTGAGCGTCTTTATTCGTGCGAATGTAAAACTCGCCGCTGTCAAAGTCCGCGTAGTATTCGTGACCGTCGCGTCGCGGAGCGATCATTTTCCATTCGCCGAGTGGGTTGTCCGCCGACAGATATCGATACTCGGTCATCGTCGCAGCACCCGAGCTGATAAAAAACATCTTCTTGTCCCGCGAACGCCCGATGCCGCTGCCGAACAACACGTCCTTTTCCTCAAAGACGAGCGTGTCCGCGCCGCTGCTGCCAACCGTGTGACGATAAATTTTGTCAGTACGTTTCGAGACGGCATCTTCCTGCCCGTAAAACAGATACTTGCCGTCGGGCGTCCATTCGGTTGACGTGACGCGCACTAGTTTGTCCGCCAACATTTTGCCCGTCTTCAGATCTTTGATTTGCAAAGTATATTGCCGATAGCCGGTCGTATCGGTCGAGAACGCCAGCATCGTGCCGTCGTCGCTCGGGTCGAACGCGCCAATCGAGAAAAACTTAAACCCCTTCGCCATTTCGTTCTGGTCGAGGAGAACTTCGGGGGCCTTACCGTCACGCGTCTTGCTGCGCAAAAACGTCGGATACTGCTTACCTTCCTCAGTAGTGTTGAAGTACCAGTAATCGCCTATCTTGGTCGGCACGCTCATGTCGGTCTGCTTTATGCGGCCGAGCATCTCCTTATACAGCGCGTCGGCAAACGGCTGGTGCTTGCTCATGTGCGAATCGACGTGCTTGTTGTTGTCCTCGAGATACTTGATGATCTCGGGGTTCTTTTTGTCCTCGCGGTCACGCATCCAACCGTAGTCGTCCGTGATCTCGTAACCGTGGATCTTCAGGACCTTTGGGTCCTTTTTTGCAACTGGTGCTTTCATATCTTGTGAAATGATAACTGTATTGCCGATGACGATGACAATAAGTAAAAATGCGATTGTCTGTAATGCTCTCATACTTCGGGCACTCCTTGTAATCAATAAAAGTTGATCGAAACTAGCTAAGTCAGTTGAATTCTCTTACGCGCCTCACAGCGTGTTTGTTTCGCTTCGAGCTCGAACTTCCCCGTTCGCCCGCCCTCGCCGAGTGTGTCTCGCCGGGCAGAAACGCGACTGTCAAGGAGCGTGCAGTCCGCCGACCGCTTTAGCATAAACAGCTAAACTCAAAATTCACTTAATTGTAGCAAAAATGCTCGAAGGGACGCTCACCCACTCGCCATCTCGCTCTCTCGCACCTTTGCCCTTGCCATCGCCGAACTAAACAGCACGACCGCACCCGCAAAAACGCCGGCCACGACAAAGAAACCGAAACGGCGGGGAATAGTCGAGTCGCGTTTGTTCTGCCAGAATTCGCGGTCATGGCCTCCCGCGTTTCGCGGCACATAGCCACGTCCCTTTAGGGCGTGGTCACGTCGTTAAGAATTATCCGAGGGCGTTTTAACGTCCTTTGTTCCGGCGGCTTAAGCCGGTCGATGGTAAGGACGTTGAAACGCCCTGCGGAGATATTCGCCGCATCATCCACGCCGTAAACGACATGGCTAGGTGCCCCGCGGGCAAGCCGTATGAATACGGCTGGAAATCAGGCGTTTTCGATGAGTTTTATCTCGTCCGGCGTGAAGTTGTAGTGCTTATAGACCGCACTTCTTGTCGCCAACGGCGACGAATATTAAAGCCTAGGGTGCAGGCCGCGAGGCCGGAACCCTAGGTTTAGGTGAAATGTTGATTCGCTCCCTGAAAGGGAGCAACAATTCGACGCGCGTTGTTCGTCCCCTACAGGGACACAATGATTGTGGTGCCTCGTACCTAGGGATTCGCTCCCGTTGGTCGCTGCTCCCAAGGCTTTAGTGTGGGTTGCCGTTTGCGACAAGAGGTCTTACGCGTTTTCGACGAGTTTTATCTCGTCCAGCGTGAGGTTGTAGAGCTTGTAGACCGCTTCGTCGATGGTTCGCTCAAGGGAATTGCACTTATTCTGCCAAAATTCCCGGTCACGCCCAGACTGCGCCGCCGCAAGCCATGGCTTCTTATTATTTTTACAAACTGGCCGCCCGCCAACGCAGGCGGTTCTGACAATTACCTTGCGGCAATCGGAGTGTATTTCAGATCGCGGGCTCCGATATATTCGGCGCGTGGGCGGATGAGTTTGTTGTGTGCGTACTGCTCGAGAATGTGGCCGGTCCAGCCCGAGATTCGCGATACGGCAAATATAGGCGTGTACAGATCGAGCGGGATGCCCATCAGGTAATAAACGCTCGCCGAGTAGAAATCGACGTTCGGGAACATACCCTTTTTCTCGTGCATGAGCTGCTCGATGCGCTGCGACATCGCGAACCATTTTGACTCGCCTTTCTTTTCGCCAAGGGCTTGCGAATATTTGCGCAGCCACGTCGCGCGCGGATCCTCGGTCTTATAAACCGCGTGGCCGATGCCCATGATCTTGCGTTTTTCTGTCAAAGCGTTTTCGATAAACGCATCAACCTTGTCGAGATCGCCTATCTCGATGAGCATCTTCATCACATTTGTGTTCGCTCCACCGTGCAGCGGGCCCGAGAGTGCCGCGATTCCCGCCGTCACCGAGCCGTACATATCGGCAAGTGTTCCGGCTACGACGCGCGTCGTAAATGTCGATGCGTTTAGTTCATGATCGGCGTGCAATATCAAACAGACATCGAACATGCGTTCCTCGTCGGCATCGGCTCGTTCGCCGCGCAGCATGTAAAGGAAGTTCTCGGCGATCGACAGCGACTTATCCGGAGCGATAACGTCCTTACCGTTACGGATGCGGTCCCACGCGGCAGCGATCGTGCCGATCTGTCCGGTTATCCTTACGGCTGCGCCGACCGCCGATTCGCGGTCCGTGCCCTGCCCTTTCGGGTCGTAAAGATCGAGCGATGAGACGGCCGTACGCAGCACGTCCATCGGGTCGGACTCTTTCGGGTACTGCCTCATCAAATCGATGACCTGTGCGGGCACCTCGTAATTTCGCCTCAGCCGCTCGACATGCGCGTCCAGCTCGTCCTGCTTTGGCAGGCGTCCATTCCACAAAAGATAAACGACCTCTTCGAACGTCGAATGTTCGGCCAGGTCGTGTATGTCGTAACCCTGATAAATTAAAATTCCCTGCTCGCCATTTACGTCCCCGATCGCGCTCTGCGCCGCCACGACGCCCCTCAAACCGGCCGCTGCGGCTGTTGATTCTGTCCCTGTACTCATGATGTTTCTCTCAAAAAAATCAGTTTAATTACCAAGGTTAATATTATCGAAGCGTTGTTGCAGTTACAAGTCAGATCACGGTGAAAGGCTGTTAATTGGGCAATAAAAAAGGCCCCGGCGAACCGAGGCCACATATTACATGGAGGAAAATTAGCGAATCTGTGTCTCGTAAGCGGTCTTAATGCGAATCTGCTGGTTGCGCCCCAGACGGACGTGCTTGCCGCGTTCGATGACGACGGCGCCGACGCCGAATGCAGCTCCCATTCCAGCTCCGACTGCAACTCCGACGGGCCCGCCGACCACGCCGCCGATCACGGCACCGGTTCCGGTGGCAGCTCCGACCTTGATCGCGTCGCCTTTGATCGAACTTTTGCCCACGGCCGTGCCTTCGTTATCGACGCGTTTTACATTGTCGCCCTTTACCGGCATTACTTCGATCAGCTGCGCACTGAAATTGCTCCAGCGGGTGTCGTTTAGAATGATGCGGTCGAATGAAAGCGCCAATTCGCTGCGACGCTTAAGTCGGCCC
>JANOGL010000501.1:0-5824 GCA_031405985.1 Acidobacteriota bacterium
GAGAGCGTTCTCTAAGCAGCTCGATCTTAGACTTCGTTTTCGATTCGGCCTTCATATCGCATAAGTGTAGCAATTTACGGCCTTTTTCAAAACTCGGACTCGGCGTGGTTAAATTATGGTGTGCAAGAATTTGAACCTATCAAAAGCCGTGACAATCGCCGCCTCGTAAATGCGCGAAAGGTGCGCGATGGCAAAGTAACCGACTTGATTTTTATTGAAGGAAAACGTCTGGTTGAAGAGGCTTTGAGGTCACGGCTTGAGATTGTTGAGTGTTTTGTTTCCGATGAATTTCTGGACGATCCAGTTCTCAAAGATCTCGAAAAACAAACTTCGTCGATCGCGGCGTTGCAGGAAAAGTTGTTTGACTCTATCGCCGACACCGACTCGCCGCAGGGAATTGTTTTGATCGCAAGGCGTCCTTCGCCATCAAGAAAAATCGAGATCAGTGATTCGCAACTACGACTTGTTCTTTATCTTAGCGAGATAAGCAATCCGTCGAATCTCGGCGCGGTTTTGCGCACGGCTGAGGCCGCGGGTGTGACGAACGTGATGATCTCGAAAAACTCGGCCGATCCTTTTTCGCCAAAGGCGCTGCGTGCGTCAATGGGTTCGGCGTTTAGATTGAACATTTCGACTGGCAGCGAGTTTACCGACATTCCCAAACTCACGACGGAAAGTCATTTACTTACACTTGGCGCCGACGCGAATGCAACCATAAGCTACACGGATATTGATTGGAAACCTGCGCGAATGTTGGTTATAGGTTCGGAGGCTCACGGCTTGAGCCCGGAACAGAAAGAGACTCTCGACGAACTTGTCTGCATTCCGATGGCAAACGGTGTCGAGAGTCTTAATCTCGCGGTTTCAGTCGGGGTAATCCTATTCGAAGCAAAGCGTCAGAACAGTTAACGATTTGCGTTTGAATTTGTGTTCGCAGGTTTGTTCACTAAATCCAATTCTTTCTTCAGCATTGTTTGAACCGTTGTGTCGTTTACGACCGACATCGCAATTGCGATCTCGGTTTGCAGTGTCTTTACGTTCTTTGGATCGACTTTTTCAGGATCGCCAGACGCGATTAGATCTGCTGACTTGATAAACGCCTTTTTCGCCTCAACATAATTCCCAAGCAGCATGTTCGCACGACCGACAAGGAAATAATCTTCAGCATCGCGCGGATCCGCACCAAATTGTGCGAGAGATTGAGAAGGCGTTTTATCTACCGTTCGGCGATTTTCCTCGAATGCGCTAAGTGGAATATTTGCCGAGCGCATTTCGGTGAGTTGCCCAGCATTTGTGTCGTAGGTTTTTGGAGCGAGCAGGAAATGATAGACGCCGAGGCCGATCAGGGTACCGAGCAACAGCATTCCCAAACCAGTTGCAATCATACCAACCGAGCTACCCTTCCCTTTCGGCTCGGCATTTCCGGATGTTCCAAACATAGAAAAATTATCGGCCTGCGTTTGCTGAGTAGAAATTTTAGCAACCTGCACCGAATGTGGTGCCTCGGTGGGACGGTAATCGGAGACGGTTTCGGAGTGCGAAAAAGAATCGTGAACCGCAGGTTCGGCTTCTATCTGCTCGACGACCGATTCTCCTACACCCTCGGCAGTTTCTGCTGCCAAAGTTGTCGATGAGACATCCGGAACTTCTTGAAATCCTTCAACCGTTGGCGCCGCCGACAGTTCTGCTGTCGGGGCTTCACCAAAATCAAGTTCGAGAATATCGTTTTCGCGCGAAGAGATAACCGCAACCGGCCGCGAGGCGGCGACAGTTGGCTCGTCATCGTCGAGTTGCAGTACAGGAAGGTTATCGGTTCTCGGTTTCGTACCGCCTACACGAACAATTACGGCGGTCAGATTATCTTCTGCGCCGCGTTCGTAGCAGAGTTTTCTGAGAAACAGGCATACGTCTTCTGGCGAGCCGCCGAAAGTCAGCACGCCTTTAATCTCTTCGTCGTTGACATGTCGCGTGATGCCATCGGAGCAAAGCAAAAATGTCGTGCCCGGCTCGACTATGATGGTTTTCATGTCTGGCTCGATCGAGCCTTCCGCGCCGAGCGCTCGGCTTATGATATTTTTGCTCGGATGATTATCAGCTTGTTCCTCGGTCATTCGTCCGGCGCGCACTTCTTCGGCGACGACAGAATGATCGTCGGTCTCACGCGTCAGTACACCCTCGGGATTTACGCGATAAACCCGCGAATCACCAACGTGACCAATCGTTGCGATATTGTTGTCTAAATGTAAAGTGGCGATTGTCGTTGCCATCGCTGAAAGCTGCGGCAACTCGTGCGCCATTTGGTAGATCGCTGAGTTTGCCTGCGTCATCGCCGCACGCATTGCGGTTTCGGCGTCGGCGCCCGGCTGCAAATTCGTAAATGCTTCGCCGAGAATTTCGACCGCCATTTGCGATGCGACTTCGCCGGCCTGTGCTCCGCCAACGCCGTCGGCCACGGCGAAGATTCCTAATGCGCGCATTTCGAGATATGAATCTTCGTTCTGCGGCCGTTTTTCGCTGAGGCCCCGGTCGCTGATTGCTCCGGAAGTTATGTGAAAGGTGTCGGTCGTTGTTTTTGTTCCAATCATACAGTCACCTGAAATTCATCTTTACGTCGGTCGATACTGTTACGATGTGAAAACGCCATTAGCATTCCGAGCATCGTCAAACTTGTGATCAAACTAAATCCGCCGTGACTTACAAACGGTAATGTGATTCCCGTCATCGGCAACGCACGCGTAATGCCGCCGATATTCACCAAAGCTTGAAAACCAATAAAAGCAGACAGCCCGATCGCACATAGTTTGCTAAACATGTCGCGCGAATCTCGTGCCGTCGCCACGCCCGCGCTTACAAGAACAATTAGGGCAAAGGTTATCAACAAACCTCCTAAAAGTCCAAGTTCTTCGGCTATCGCAGCGAATATGTAATCCGAATCTGCAACTGGTATTAGCTCAGGATAACCTAGTCCGAGACCGCGTCCAGTCGTCCCGCCCGATGCCAACCCATAGGTCGCCTGCGCGGGCTGAAACGCCAAAACGTCGAACCACGCATCGGTGTTGATCGTGTTCTGAAGCTCGGGCTCCTCGGCGATCATTTCCGGCAGTTTCGGATCTCTTTCGACTAATTTTTTGTAATATTCGTCATAGTCCTCTTTCCACCACGACGTCTCGGGCGTCGGCGGATTAAAACCGTCGAGCCAAAGATGAAAC
Source organism: Acidobacteriota bacterium (assembly GCA_031405985.1). Classification (GTDB taxonomy): domain Bacteria; phylum Acidobacteriota; class Blastocatellia; order Pyrinomonadales; family Pyrinomonadaceae; genus OLB17. The sequence continues at coordinate 3,210 of JANOGL010000501.1, forward strand.
CGTTGCTGAATGCGGTCGGGAAGAACTGCTCTTACAGGCGTCGCGAGAGTCGGCAGCAATGGAATATTCGCCTGGGTTTTTTCCGGCAGAGCACCGACAACGAGGATTGAGACGACCAACAAGACGCTGCCGACAAGTACGAATCGCTGCGGCAAACGTCTGACAGCAATTAAATAAAGCGTCGCGTAAACCGCGCTGAAAACCATCATTTGGCCGAAATCTTTGAGAACAAAAAACGGTAGAAAGGGAAGTATCGCCATGAAGATGAGCGGCAGCGCGTCTTTAGCACGCGGCACGCCCCAATATGTGCGCGCGAGATTTTTGTAAAGCACGGCCAGAATCGCGGCGAAGCCGATAAGAAAGGGAATCTTCGCAGGTTCCCACGGTGTCAGATTGCCCGCGAACTTACCGCCGCGCGACCAAAACGCGGCCACTATCAACGGAACGAGCGTCAGCAGCACGATCAGAAAGCCATTTTTTTGCAGCAGTTCGAGAAAGTCGCCGCGTCTAAATAAAATAAACGCGACAATCAATCCGGTGATGCCCAATAGCGGCGTTATCGTGTTGCCCGACGTGAGCACCGAGGGCAAACTGTCGTTGACAGGTCGTGGCGTTTCTTTTGAAAGATCGACCGGCGATGGCGGGGTTGCGGGCAGGCCGACGATCTGCTTTTTCTCCGCTGAGTAGTTTTCTTGTATGTAATGTAATTGTGCAGTCTTGATCTTTAACTCTCGAGCCTCGGCCTTGTCGCTGCGCGATGTGTATTCAGGATCGCTGAACAGACGATACTGAACCGTCAATCCGATCGAGAAGAGAAGCACCGCCGCAGTGAAGAGCGTCCAGTTGCCTTCGTACCTAAGAAAACGCTTTAGCAAAATAGGCAGAAGTGCAAGTAAAGAAAGGAGAAAGAGGTTGCGGCCTGCGATCAACGATGATGTCTCATAACCGCGAATCAACGCTCCATAATGGATCGAATAATGGGCCGCGGCCGTGACCAAAACGATCAACGCGAGTATAAAAAAATGTGACGACGTGCGGTTTTTCATCTCGGTTTCTTTTTCACAGGCGGTTTTGCGGCGGGAGCTCTTGGTTTGTATTGATCGCCCAACAGCCCAAGATCGCGCGCCTTTAGAATGACATTTGCGGCAATCGGCGCCGCCGTTCGAGCGCCGAACCCGCCGCCTTCGACAACGACGGCGATCGCGACCTGCGGACGCTCGATCGGAGCGATGGTGATAAACCAACTGTCGGTGCGTTCGTACATCATCGGAGCTTCGTACTCGACCAACTCGCCGTTCGCGGTTTTGCGTTTTTGTTTTACCGTTCTGAGCCTGCCGGTCTTTTCGTCATAAAGCGGAGCTTGTTTTTCCGCCGTGCCCGTTTTTCCGCCGGTGCGAATTCCTGTGCCGGCGAGTTTGGCTGAAATCACAGTGCCCGTGCCGCCTGGTTCCTCTGTTACGGTCGACATGATCGCTCGAACGGCTGCGGCCTGTTGCGGTGAAAGCACTTGATTAAAAACCTGTGGTGGTTGATCGGCCTCGATGCGCGGCTTCATTAGTTTGCCTTCCATATTTCCGGCGACGGAAGCGATCAGCGCCATTTGGAAAGGCGTGATCTGGCCCGCGTAACCTTGTCCCATGCCTTCGATACCGAGATCGTAGAGCGAAATTTCCTTTCCGGTCACGATGGCCGATTGCTGCGGCGCAATTGCGTTGGCGATGTTTGCGTTGCTCGTGTTCCAGATGTTTGGAAAGAACCGAACGAGCAGCGAATCTTCCGGGGCGTCGACGGCCGCAATACCGACGGCTTGCGCAGTCTCACGCATGCGTTCGCGACCGAGTTCAATCGCAAGTTGCGCAAAGTACTGATTGCTCGAAACCTTGTACGCAAACATTATGTCCTTTTCCTGGCAACCGCCGTCGCAAACGCCGGTTACCGTACCGTCCGGAAGCAGTTTCTGCGTCGCGTCAACGATCGGGCGAGAATTTCGGGTCGGCCTAAATCCGCCCGGATAGCTCGCAAACACAGAGTTTTGCATGCCCGCACGAAACGCCGAGATCATGGTGAACGTTTTGAACGTCGACCCTGGAACATAAAATTCACGAGTTGCGCGGTTTAGGAGTGGCTTGTCGCGTTTGTTGCCCTCGAGTTTAAGATAGTCGGCGAGATTTTGTGCCTCGGCGAGGTTGAACGACGGGTTCGAATACATCGCGAGCACGTCGCCGGTCTGCGGATTTAGTACGACAATTGCGCCCTTTTTGCCTTCGAGTTGGTTGGCGATGTATGCCTGAAGGTCGCGGTCGATGGTAACGCGAACGTCTTTCTGCTCCTCTTCGGGTCGTTTTATCCTTGTGAAAACTTCCCACGCCTCTGGCATCGGATCGGCTTGCTTTTTGTAAAGCGTTCGTTCGAGACCGGGCGTGCCGCGTTCGGTACCAAGTAGATGGGCCATTTCTCTTTCGAGAGAAAATGCGCGGACGATGTCGTTGTCCTTGTCGAGTTTGTAATAGGCAAGGGAACTCGCGAGTTTACCGGAGCGGTCTAACATCCACCCGCGCAAACTTGCAGCGGTGGTACGCCGGTTGCGCAAATCCTTATAACTCAACGCCTGAAAC
>JANOGL010000507.1:0-6094 GCA_031405985.1 Acidobacteriota bacterium
GCATTCCCCACAAGCCCGATCGAGACGGCGCGTTTCTCGCTGCGAGCACGCTCCACGCGCGCGAGTGCATCGTCGAGGTCTGTTGCGGCTTCATCGAGATAACGCGTCGCAAGGCGTCTTTCGATCCGGCTCGGATCGACATCAACACCGAGGAACACTGCGCCCGCCATGGTCGCTGCAAGCGGCTGCGCACCACCCATGCCGCCGAGACCGCCGGAGAGAATGAATCGGCCGGCGAGATCATCCGACCCGAAGTGCACACGTCCCGCCGCCGCGAAGGTTTCGAAGGTGCCTTGCAAGATGCCTTGCGTCCCGATGTAGATCCACGAGCCCGCGGTCATCTGGCCGTACATCATCAGGCCTTCGCGTTCGTATTTGTCGAACTGCTCTTGGGTCGCCCAGTGCGGGACGATGTTCGAATTCGCCAGCAAAACGCGCGGCGCGTCGGTGTGCGATTTAAAGACACCGACTGGTTTGCCCGACTGAATCAGCAGCGTCTCGTCTTCATTCAGCTCGCGCAGCGACTTCAAGATAGCGTCATAACATTCCCAATTACGCGCCGCTTTGCCACGCCCGCCATAGACGATCAGGTTGTCCGGATCGAATGCGACATCAGCGTCCAAGTTGTTCTGTATCATCCGATACGCGGCCTCGATCAGCCAGTTTTTGCAAGTCAATTGGCTTCCGGTTGGTGCCTTGATAGTTCGTGACATAATTCAATCAAAAGACGATTTTCGTTAGATTAATACTTAAGCTACAATCAGGGCGTTAGTTTGGCAAATCCATGATCGAGCGTAGATCGACCGGCGGAAACTATGTCCGAACTTGATCGCAAAATCATCGAGCTTGAGGCACGCCTCGAAAGCCTCGTAAGAACGCAGATCGACTTTCAGGTCGAGGTAACCGCGATTCGGAGAGAATTGACGCGCCTCAGAAGCCTCGCACCCGGATATTACGCAAACGCCCCAGTCCCACCGCCGCAACCGGCGCCTCCGCGGAGCGGGCAACCGTCAGCACATGCTCAGGAGGAAACAACCGAGCAACCGCCCTATGTTACGAGTAAGTTGCCGCCGATCGTAGAGGTTCCGTCCTTTATGACCTTGGGCGAGCGTACTGCACCCGACGAGTCAAACGATGAAAGTAAATTCTCCGCATATTTTTCCGAGCAGGCAGACAACGCCCGCGCGAATCTCGAAGAGTTCATCGGTAAAAATCTCATCAGTAAAATTGGAATCTTGATTTTGATTCTCGGTGTCGGCATCGGCGCAAAATATGCGATCGACAATAACCTCATCAGCCCGCTGACGCGGATTGTTCTGGGTTACATATTTGGTTTTGGCCTACTCTGCTTCGCGGTAAAACTTAAGACGAAATACCACAACTTCAGCGCAGTTCTGCTCAGTGGCGGAATGGCGATCATGTATTTCATAACGTATTTTGCTTATTCGACATACCAGCTAATCGGTCAACCGCTGGCGTTTGTGCTGATGGTGATGTTTACGGCTTTTACGGTGATGTCTGCCATTGTTTACGACCGGCAGATCATTGCGCACATCGGTCTTATCGGCGCGTACGCCGTGCCATTTTTGCTCAGCAGCGACTCCGGCCGATACACTTTTCTTTTCACTTACATGTCGGTGATCAACGCCGGCATTCTCGCGATTTCCATAAAACGATATTGGAGCCCGATCTTCTACACTTCGTCATTTTTCACTTGGGTGATTTTTTATTCTTGGCTCGTCGGTAAATATGATCCGGGCGAACATTTTCATCTTGCGCTAACCTTTGTTGGTATTTTCTTTGCGATCTTTTACCTGACAAAGGTTTTTCACGGATTGGCTCACAATGAAAGCAACCATGCGGAAAATCTAATCTCAATCGTCGGCACAGGGTTTATCTTCTACTGGTTTTGTTTCGCGATCGGCGATGTCCCGACGAGTGTGTGGAATTACGCCGTGTTCTTTTCGTACATCGCACTCGCAGGATTGGCGATCCTAATAACTTCGTATCGTTTTTACGGCCGTGTCTTCGTTTACCTAGCTTATCCGTTTACATGGCTTATCTTTGGTAACTGGTACCTTAGCTACTATGACCTGAATCAACACTTTGCGTTGGCGGCCGTGTATTCTACGGTTTTCTTTTTAGTTTTTTACGGTGCCACGCTGATCTACCGCCTCGTTACCGAGGAACTGAGCATGGTCGAGAATACCGCCCTCATTCTCACTAATTCATTTGTATTTTACGGTTTTGGCTATGCAATAGTGGACAGTCGAGCAAGCCTGCGAGGTTACGAAGGGCTTTTCACGGTCGCGCACGCCGCGTTTCATAGCTTGGTCGCGCAGGTGGCGAGTCGGATGAGGCCATTGGTCGATGACGTAGTCCAGGTTCTGACCGTTCTCATTCTTACCTTTGCGACAATCGCCGTGCCGGTGCAGCTTGACGGGAACGCTGTAACGCTGATTTGGGTTGCGGAAGCCGCAATACTGTTTGTCTATGGCAGATTGCGGAAGATCGAGTTGTTCGAATATTTTTCGTATCCCCTTATGTGGCTGGCATTGGCAAGCATGGCTCTGGATTGGATCACCTCCTACTCGGATCGCACGCCTTACGTCAGCGAATTTAATCAGCGTCCGATCTTCAACGGGGACGTGATAACCGCGCTCGTTTTTGTGACTGCATTCGCGGTGATTTTTGTTGTCAATCGCGATCAACGCTACGAGCCGGCAATAGATCGGAGCTACTCCACTAAGTTTGGTTACGTCGTCGGCGGAGTTGCTCTGTTTGTGCTCTACAACGCGTTCAGGATCGAGATCGGTAATTACTTCCACCTCAAATACGTGCAAGAGATTGAAACGTCGACGATTAGAAGCTCGGTGAGCAGTGATTACTCGAACTTGAATGTCTTGTGGCAGATCATTTACACAATGCTCTTCTTAGCCGGCACCGCGGCCGTTAATTTGAGAAAAGCCGGATCGAGGATTCTGGCGTTCGCAAGTTCGGGGCTTAGCCTTGCGACATTGTTTGTGTTTGTCACGGTCGGGATGCTGCTGATGCACGAATTGCGGGTTTCGTACATGACAAACGAATCCGCGGGCATAATGAACGTTGCGATTCGCTTCGTCGCATATTCAGCCGCCGCCGTTTTGTTGTTTTCACTGTTTCACTGCTCCCGCGATGCTCTGATGACCGAGCAGGTCGATACTAAAAGTCTGAGGCTCGGTTTCGAAGCCATATTCACAACAACTCTATTTATTACTACAAGCTGCGAACTCGTAAACCTGATGGCTCAGCTTGGCATAGCTGACGGAACCAAGCTCGGACTTAGTATTCTCTGGGGAGTATTCGCGTTGGGAATGGTCGTCGTCGGCATTGCCCAAGATAAAAAATATCTGCGAATCGCCGCCATTGTTCTGTTGGCCGTAACGCTCGTTAAGCTTTTCTTCTACGACATCACCGAGCTAGATACGATTCCAAAGACGATCCTCTTTATTTCGCTCGGCATTTTGTTGCTCGTGATATCGTTCCTGTATAACAAATACAAGCATGTGATTATTAAATAGCGAGAATAAACTCGCTGGGGAAAATTATGAAGAACTTAAAATGCACTCTACTCATGATTTTGGCAGTTAGCTTGTCGACAATTTGCGGATTTGGGCAGACAAACGACAAACCACAAAATCCTAAGTTCGATGCGGAGTTGGCCAAAAAGACAGGTGCCGACGATTATGGGATGAAAAACTATGTCTTATGCATTCTAAAAACCGGCCCAAGGGATACGGAGATCAAAGACAAAAAGCAGCGTGAAGAGATATTTGCCGGGCATATGGCGAATATTAATAGGCTTGCCGGTGAGGGCAAACTGGCGCTTGCGGGGCCGCTTGGTAAGAACGACCGTAGCTATCGCGGATTGTTCATATTTGCGGTTGCAACTGTCGATGAAGCGCAGAAGCTTGTCGAAACCGATCCCGTCATACAGTCCGGAATGATGATTGCCGAACTAACGCCGTGGTATGGCTCGGCCGCGACGATGCTCGTCAATGAGAATCACAAAAAGATAGCGAAAAAAAGCTTTTAATGTCACGAGCGGAACTGATAATTCACAACGCTGGGCAACTCGTGACGTGCGCGTCCGGCGGAAGGCCAAAACGAGGTGACGCGATGCTCGATGTCGGCATCATCCAGAATGGCGCGGTTGCGATTGCTGACGCAAAGATCGTCGGCGTCGGCTCGTCAGCGGACATTCTGCGTGATTTTGAGAGCGGCGAGATGATCGATGCCGAGGGCTGCGTCGTTTGTCCGGGCTTTGTCGATCCGCACACGCACATTGTTTATGCGGGCGACCGGCTGAATGAGTTCGAACTAAAGATAGAAGGCGCTGATTATCTCGAAATTTTGGGACAAGGCGGCGGGATAATTTCGACGGTTCGTCAGACGCGCGAAGCGAGCGTTGAACAGCTTGTCGAGCAGGGCATTTTGCGGCTAAACAAAATGCTTAGGTGCGGGACGACAACTGTTGAAATAAAGACAGGTTACGGACTTAATACAGAAACCGAGTTAAAGATGCTCGCCGTGATTGAAACGCTCGATAAGACTCATGCGATAGATATCGTTCCGACGTTCCTCGCTGCTCACACTGTGCCGCCGGAATTCAAGGATAATGCCGACGGTTACGTCGATTTAGTTTGTGGTGAAATGCTGCCGCTCGCATGCAAGTGGTACGAGCAGTCGCACTTTGCAGCCAACGGCACGCCGTTTTTCTGCGACGTGTTTACCGAAAAGAATGCTTTCGATCTCGAACAGTCGCGACGAGTTCTGGCGGCGGCAAAGCAGCTTGGCTTTATGCTGAAGGCGCACGTCGATCAATTCACAAATCTCGGCGGCTCGCGAGTATCAATTGAATCTAACGCTGTTTCGATAGACCATCTCGACGCCATTTCCGATGAAGAGATCGCACAGCTCGCGGCGAGTGACACAGTCGGTGTTGTTATTCCAACCGAGAATTTTAACGCGGGCAAGACGCAGTTTGCTCCTGCACGGAAGTTGATCGACAACGGCTGTGCGGTTGCGATTTCGACAGATTACAATCCCGGCTCTGCGCCGTGTCCGTCGCAACCGATGGCGATGGCGATCGCGTGTCGTTATCAAAAACTTTTACCGTCCGAGGCGATGAATGCCGCGACTATCAACGCCGCCCACGGGATTGGTTTAGGCGAAACTCACGGCTCGATTGAAGTCGGTAAACAGGCCGACATTCTGATATTTGATTGTGATGATTACAGTCAGATTGCGTACGAATTTGGCGGCAATTTAGTGTCTAAAGTATTTAAAGCTGGTAATTTAGTTACTGATGAATGAAATCGTTCTTGACGGCGAGAGTCTGACATTTGAGCAAGTTGTTGCCGTTGCATATGGCAAGCCGGATGAACCGCGCGTTGCGATTGCCGATGACGCGAAAGAAAAAGTGAATCGTTGCGCGACGGCGGTGCAGACATTGCTTGATCGTGGCGAGATCGCGTACGGAATTACAACGGGTTTCGGCGCGTTCAAGGACAAGATTATCAGCCGCGAAGAGGTTGAGCAGCTTCAGCGAAACGTCGTTGTCAGTCATGCAGTCGGCGTGGGTCGGCCGTTCGACACGCCGACGGTTCGCGCGATCATGCTGATCCGTGCGAATACGCTGGCACGCGGCTTTTCTGGCATCAGGCTCGAAACACTCGAATTGATTCTCGAATGTCTTAATCGTGGCGTTCATCCAATAATTCCGGAAAAGGGAAGCCTCGGAGCCAGCGGTGATCTCGCGCCGCTCGCGCACTTTGCGTGCGTTCTGATCGGCGAAGGCGAAGCTGAATTTGGCGGCGAAGTTGTAAGCGGCGCCGAAGCATTAAAACGTGCGGGTTTGTCGCGGGTTACGCTCGCGGCGAAAGAAGGTCTTGCTCTGACAAACGGCACGACCGTGATGACCGCTGTCGGTTTACTTGAGACTGTAAAAGCACAAAAACTCGCCGAGCTTGCCGATGTCAGCGGCTGCCTGACGCTCGAGGCGCTTAACGGCACCGTCTCGGCGTTTGACGAACGTATTCATGCTTTAAGGCCG
>JANOGL010000429.1:0-8837 GCA_031405985.1 Acidobacteriota bacterium
GCAGGCTGCCAGCCTGCGTGTGTCAAATATTCAACGAGCAGGCTAGCAGCCTGCGTTCCGTCGGAAATGGCGAGTGGATTTAAAAAGAATTTTGCTCGCCGCTACTTTGCGTTAGTTGCAAGCAGGGTATCTAGCGAGCCACGAGGTAGGCGAGTTGTGATTATCAGGTTCCGGTTCTGAACTCTTATTTCTGAATGGCGAAGAATAATATCTTCCAATTCAGAGCCACGAGATGGGCAACGATAAAAATCGAAGGCGGCGCTGTATAAATATCGAACTAGCGGCTGATCATAAGGGAAATTGGTTGATTCGAGCTTAAACGAATGCCCGTAATCGTCCTTGGTCGCCGAAAACGAGAACGACTTTCCTGGTAAGCCATTGCCGAGAATAATTATCTCTGCACTTATGTCATCGGATGACTGCTTCGCGCCGATCAATTCAGTACTCGCTGTAACGGAACGCCAAGGTCTAAGGTCGCCTACCGGTTTCCAATTAACATCGAACACCGGAACCTCTGAATAAGAATCCAAGAGCTGCTCAACAAGGCGTCGATATTCCGCTATGCTTATATCATTGAACCAAAGATAAGTCGCCTCAAGTTCTCTGATCTTCTCAAGGTCAGCAGCACGGCAAACGTCAGGATCATTATCGAGCTTGTCAGAGGTTTCGATCTCGTCCTTTACGCGAAACTCCTTCGCCAACGCCGCCTGTTGCGCCAAGACACCCGGCGTCGCACCGGCGAGCAACAGGCCAAGATACACGCCAAGCGTGGCGAATGCGATGATCGAGTTTTGGTGTTTGCGGGTGGTCAATTTATTTCTTTGCCGTGTTGTTGTTTGGCTTATTAATAGATCCCGAATTCGGTTGCGGTTGCTGCTGTTTTTTTGCCTGCGCTTCTTTGAGGCGGCGAGTGATCATCTCCTGAGCGACTGGTTTCGGTATCGCAAAGTTGAGTACAAAATTTTTGCCGTCAGCGGTTGCTTTAGCTCCATCGAGCAGCTTTCGTTCGTCGGCATTAGGGTCGGTGTACTTAAGCTTTCCTAATGAGATATAACCGCCGATGCCACTCGAGATAACATTGGCCCGTTCGGACGTTTTCTGGCTTGACGAAATTACCGCCGTTAATTGCTTGTCGTCCTGGATGAGCGTTATGGTCACTTTTTCGACATCGAGTGAACGAAGATAGGTCAAGAAACCGCTGTCGCCTACGGCCTGTATCGCGGCCTTGGCAACGTCAATCATTTTTTGATCTCCTTTTTGCTTACTTAGGTCAAATTTCGATTTTTCGGCGTCCAGCTTGCCCTCTTTGGTTAACACTCCGTTCAGGACAACGACAAAGGGCTGATTAAGATCAACCTCTTTTGCATCCCATTTTGTTACGATATCATCCGCAAAATCGGCCAGCGGTTTCTTATTGATATCGACCGCCGTTACGGCTTCGCTCGACATAGGCGTCGGAAGCGGTTCCGGCGTCTCGCTCGGCTTTTTGTCGGCGGTGTCGTCCTGGTCAGGCACGGGCGGTTTTACACGTCCACCGCGACGGCCTTTGCGGGTTGTCGGATTTGAACCTGCATCGCCAAATCCGCTCGGCAGATCGCCGTCTATGGGATTTGAATTTACTTTTGGCAATCTTTGAGGCGTGTCGATCAGCGTGCTGCCTGTCGAGGGTTGTGTGATCGGAATGCCCGGTGCGATAAAGCCCGAATCAATTGGGGGATTGTTGGCCTGTTCAACTTGCGCCAGAAATTGCTCGGGATTTGCGATTTGGAAATAGCCTTCGGGATACGAGATCGGCGGCGTTTCGCCGCTGACATCGACAAAAGTTACGTCGGCGTCACCGAGTTCGGTCTTGTCGTAAACGGCGTTGACGTATTCGCGGTCGGTACCGAAGAGTTTGCTGCCGACGTAGATCGTGTCGAGCACTTGGCAAACGTTGCCGACGAGCGGACTGTCGCAGCCTTTCATCGTCAGAACGGAAGTTGTCGAAAAGACTAAGAGGGCAAGCAGATTGACCGCAGCCGAGACGCCTAGTATCTGATAAATGCGCTTCGACAGATCCCAGTTTTTGATCTCGTAATTATGAAACAGATCGCCTTCCTGTGTCGGAGTGGCGACCGGCTCTGGTTCGTATATTGAATGCTCAAACATGATCGATAAAATCTCGTCTAACTTATTAGGCTGTAAAAGCTTGCCGTTCGTCTTAGACGCTTTGCCCACGCGTTGCGTTGCGAGGCAAGATGTCATTTTAACACTAGGCGGCGGATATTGGAAGAATTAGACTTTCGCGCGCCAAAACTCTAACATCTCGTTAATGCCTGGCAAAAACCGCCGCGACAGCCGCCGAAAACCTGATTTTCGGCAAAAAGGAGAACGAAGGGGTAAACGCCGCTTTGGACCCGAAAGTTCCGCGCCGCGTGAAGTTAAATCTCAAACTCCCAGTCAGTTACGGGCCATCGAGCGGCTACTTTCGGGTATCGGTGTGCCGGGACCGCGGCCGTTCTCGCCTGATAATTTTCAACTCGAAGCTTTGGCGGCTATCGAAACGCAGGATGTTTTGGTCACTGCGCCGACCGGCAGCGGAAAGACATGGATCGCACGCGAGGAGATTCGCCGCCTTCTTGCAGCGGGCAAACGAGCTTGGTACACGACGCCGCTTAAAGCCCTGACAAACTCAAAATACGCAGAGTTTATAGCCGAATTTGGAGCAGATAACGTCGGCATTCTCACCGGCGACCGCAAAGAGAACACCGCCGCTCCGATCATCGTCGGCACGACGGAGATCTACCGCAACCAGCTTTTTGATGCGCTGCGTGAGGGCTTTGATGTCGAGACGGACTTTGTGATCTTTGACGAAGCGCACTATTTGTCGGATGAGGACCGCGGGCACGTTTGGGAAGAGGCGATAATATTGTCGCCACCGCGAATTCGCTTGCTGCTGCTGAGTGCAACCGTTGGCCGCGCAGAGGAATTTGCCGCTTGGATCGGCGAAGTTCGCGGAACAAATGTAAAAGTTATCAAGGCCGGGCCGCGTCCTGTCGAGCTGCGTGCGGCTTATCTTTCAAGCGATCTACAGTTATTTCCACTGTCAGGAGAAGACGGCCAATTTAACCGCGACCTCGATCAGTTCGCTCGTCAGCCGAGAAGCTCATTTCGCCGTAAGAAGTTTTAATCGCAGAGATCGCAAAGCACGCGGAGAATGCGAAGACAAAAAGAAGAAGGTGGACAAGGTAACAACCTGATTTCCACCTTCTTTTTCTCTGCGATCTTTGCGATCTCTGCGTTGAAACTCTTACTTAACTCCTGCGATCAGGATGTCGATATCAGCCTGAGGCACGAGCAGATCGAGAGTGACTTCGTTCGCACGCGAGCTGATTTTCGCAGCTTTTACCATACGGCCATAAACCTGTTGATCCGTGCGTTTCGAGCCGCCGAGAATTGCCTTGCCGAGCATTTGCAGGCCTTCGAGCGTTGATTTCAGGCCTTCGGCTTGTTCGCCTTTTAGCGTTTGCGCCGTTACCTGAAGTGATGTTCCGATGCTCGCAACATCGAGCGAGCCTGATAGATATCTGATCGAATCAACGTTCTTGCCGAGTTCGTCGTTATCGAGGGGCAGAAATTTCGACATGCCGTCCGGAGTTTTCACTGCGAAACTCATAACTGACGCCGAGTTTTGCATGAGTCTGGCAATGAGGTCAGCCGAAGGTCGCGTTCGAGCTTCGAGCGTTTCACGAACCCGTTTAAGGTTGCCGAGCACGAGCGTGTTGTTGTCGAGCGTAGTGACGGCGATCTCCTTTGTCAGGCCGTCGAGCGCTTTGTCCATCATTCCGGCGATCTTTGAGTTGCTGGTTTGCGACGAAGTTTTCTGCATCACTTCCTTTGCCGTAAAGACAAAAACGGTGCGGCCGCTAATTTGCTCTTCGCGATAAGTGCCTTTAGATGCAAGCTTTGCGACTGCGATAAGTGCGGCGGCGTTAACGTCGCCATTTGCGATTGCGACTGTTTCGAAATCAACTTCCTTCGCGTTAACCTGCTTCATCGCAACGCCGACTACGACGTTGTCGAATTTACGCAGATCGATGCCGGTTCGATTCTCGATCTCGGTGACCTTTGCCATCATCTGCCCGAGCATTGGCTGATTTGCCGTGAGAATTTGAGGCAGAGCGTCGCCCAGAAATCGCTTTGCTTCAAACACCGCAATGCCGTCCGAAGCCGGTAGCTGCGAAACGAGCCGGTTCATCACCCGCTTTTTTGCACGCTGCTTGCGCGTGTCGACGCTCGCAAACGCGACAAAATTCAGCAGCAAACATGCAATGGCGGTAAAGGCGAATATTCGTGTTTTCATCAAGTTAACCTCAGAAACTGCGGGATGTTCTCTTAACGATAACAGATGCGGGATGGTTCGGGAATAGTTTGCTGAAAAGAATTTGCCACAGATTTCACAGATCAAGACAGATATGAAAAGAGCTTTCCTGATCGGTTTGATCTGGGTGATCGGTGGCTAATTTTTCTTTACAACTTCGAATTCGAACTGCAGTTCTTTACCGCGAATTATGTAGCTCAGATACTGCTCCCAAAATTTCCGCGTCCAACGCATCGACGGTAGCTGTTGATCTAAATTCACTAAGAATTCGATGCCGAGATACTTCCAGAGATTGGCGAGCGAAACATAGCATTTCAAGGGCTTTAGCTCGATGTCGGTGTAAAAATCAAAGACCTGTCTGCCGGGCAGGAACGTGTTGAACGTGTAGGAATTTATGTGATTGCGGTGCGTCGGGTCGTTTGGCCAGTCGGGGTTTGTGTAGTGCGGCGTCAGCACGCGAATTTTGCCGCCCGCACGCGTTACGCGATGCAATTCGCCGATAAACGCCATCACGTCCGGTACATGCTCAACAACGTGGCTTGCGACGACGAGATCGAATTCATGGTCAGGAAACGGATACGAAAATTTGCCGAGGTCGTGAATAACATCGGCCGCCGTGCGCGGATTGTTATCGAGGCCGATTGCACCTTCGGTTTTATTAACACCGCAGCCTACGTCGAGAATTCTCATCGATGATAATTTACCAGATAATTAAATTTGGTTGTTAGGATAATTTCACAAGATAACCACTGACAGTCAGGAAGGGTTGTTTACGCCCGCTCTTTTTGGAGTTATGCGGGGGCAAGCCACCCTTCCTGACTGTCAGTTCTGGACTTGCTTCCGCTGGCCATTTCTTTCGGATAGATAAAAGTGCCACAGCAGCCGAGCCGCGACCGAGCGAAGCGGCCGCCACTTTTCTGCAATCGCAAGAAACTTATCCGAATTCGGCCGTTGATCGAGTCCGATCAACTTTTGATACGCCGCATGCAGTGCAATATCACCGCTTGGCATGATGTCAGGCCGCAGCAAAACCATGAGCAAATAAACGTCAGCCGTCCACGTGCCGATCCCCTTGAGTTTGATAAGTTCGGACTTCACATCGTCGTCCGCGAGCTGCTGTAGGCCGTCGAGATCGACGCGTTTTTCTAGGACGGCTTCGGCAAGATGGCGCCCGTATGTAGTTTTCTGACGGCTGAAACCATCTTGCCTCAGCTCCGTATCTGTTGAGTTCAACAGATTTGCCGGCGAAACATCGCCGACGCGTGCGGCGAGTTTGTTAAAGCACGCCTTGGCCGACGCGAGCGAAACTTGCTGCTCCAAAATAATGTAAAGCAGCGTCGCAAAGCCCGGCTCGCGATCCCACAACGGCGGCGTGCCGTATGTCGCATGCACGCGAGCGAGATGCGGATCGATCCGCGCCAATTCGCCGCAGATTTGATTGATATTTCGTTTGCTGACGGTTTTGAATTTCAAGTGTTACTTTGCTTCTTAATCTCTTCAACGGCGTTTGGATTTTCCAGCGCAGAGAGATCGCCCGGGTCTTCGCCGAGGTACGCGGATCGGATAACGCGGCGCATTACTTTGGCGTTTCGTGTCTTTGGCAGAGCGGAGACGAAGTGGATCTTCGACGGCGCCAGCGGCTTGCCCATATCGCGCGAAACCAGAGCTTTCAGTTCGTCTTCCAACGGAACGCGGACGCCCTCGTCCGCAATCGCCGGTTCCGCCGGCGAGGCTGACGAAAACCTCCACTCATCAGGAGTAGAACAAAGGCCTGCTTTCACCGGATTGTTCTCAATGTATCTGACAGCTTTGTAAAAATGATCGGCGTCGCGGATGTAGCGATCAAAATAATCGGGCTGCCAAACCGATCCTGAACGACCAATTATTTCATTTATTTTGTGAGACGACACGCTTTTTATCGTTTTCATAATGTCCGAAAGGCTGTGACCTTCAAGCGGTCTCAAAAGGACATGAACATGATTTGGCATAATCATCCAGCTTATCAATGTGCAGCTTTTGCCATCTTCGTTTTGTAATGTTGCTGTCACAATTTCAGCTACAGCATATTGACTCAGAATACATTCACCCAGGCCTTTGTCGAGATAGGCCTCAACTCGTTTGAGATACTCCTTTGAAGGATCGGGCAGCTTTTCGCGCTCGATCTGCAGCTTGATTTGTTTGAGCGTTTTTTGAGGTAATGAGTCGGCGAGACGAAATGTGACGAACTGAGTCACAACACCATCAAAGTGCGGCAAATATCCACGTTGATGCCAACCTTTTTTGTTGGAGAATGTTGCGGCGGTGGTTCGGACTTCGCCCTCATTGCGGACGAGGGCGTCCGCGTTCCGTTCAGCCTCATTGCGGACGAGGGCGTCCGCGTTCCTTAAGACGCAAAAGGCTACCATTGCTGTGCCTTTTAGTTCGTCAGGAACGCCGATGACGGCGGCTTCGGTGACGAGCGGATGGGCGACGAGCAGGCTTTCGACCTCGGCGGGGCCGACGCGTTTGCCGGCGACCTTTAGCGTGTCGTCCGAGCGGCCGAGGATGAACCAATGTCCGTCTTTGTCGCGCATCGCCCAGTCGCCATGAACCCAAATGTCCTTGAAACGCCGCCAATACGTGTCGAGATAGCGTTCTTTCTCTTGCCAGAATCCACGTGCCATGCCGATCCACGGCTGGCGGATCACGAGCTCGCCGACCTTGCCGGGCGCAACCGAGTTGCCTTCTTCGTCCAGAATGTCCACATCCATTCCCGGACAAGGAGCGGGGAATGAGCAAGGCTTTATCGGCAGCAGCGGGTTGCCCATCAGGATGCCGCCGGAGATCTCGGTGCCGCCGCTGTAGTTGATGATCGGTAGTTTGCTTTTGCCGACCTTTTCGAACAGCCACCACCACGGAGCCGGATTCCACGGCTCGCCGGTCGAGGCGAAGAGGCGCAGGCTGCTGAGATCGTGGCGTTGATGTGGAACGCGGACGCCTCCGTCCGCAATCGCCGGTTCCTCCGGCGAGACGGTCGTTGATATTCCAGCTTGAATGGTATTAGAGGCCGCGTTCAGGCCGAAGCGGCCCTCATTGCGGACGAGGGCGTCCGCGTTCCGTTCTTCGGCCGCCGCCAACGATCGCACAAGCGTCGGCGAGATGCCGAGGACCTCAACCTTGTGTTTGGCGCAGAATTTCCACATACGGTCAGGCGTTGGATAATCGGGTGCTCCGTCGTAGATGCAGATCGTCGCGCCGTTGATGAGCGCACCGTAGATCAGCCACGGCCCCATCATCCAGCCGATGTCCGTGTACCAAGAGATCCGCGTGCCCCGGCCGACATCCGTCCCAAACGCCATATCCTGTGCCGCCTTTATCGGAAAACTCGCGTGAGTGTGAGCAATGCCCTTTGGCTTGCCGGTCGTGCCGGAAGTGTAGAGGATAATGAGAGGGTCTTCGGCGGAGGTTGGTTCGGGCGTGGACTCATCCGCCAAGAACATCATCACAGATTTGCTCGTGCCCCAGACCCGTACTTTCTTGGTGACAAATCGGTCGCCATATATTTTCGGCTTTTCAACGAACTGACTATGGATGTCCAGGTTCTCGGCCCGCTTTTTTTGTTCGAGGT
This sequence comes from Acidobacteriota bacterium, assembly GCA_031405985.1. GTDB lineage: Bacteria > Acidobacteriota > Blastocatellia > Pyrinomonadales > Pyrinomonadaceae > OLB17. The sequence goes on from JANOGL010000429.1 coordinate 7,968, forward strand.
CACTAGTCTCACGTTCAACTGCAATGATCGATTCGATTGTCGGAATATTGGCGACTGCTTGTGAAGCGACCGTCAACATGTCGAAAGGCTTCCCCCGTCGGACCGTTTCGTTGCAGGTAAATAGACCTTTCGCTTTGACGGCATTTAAACGGCTTGCAATTGCTTCAACCCCATAGCCGGAAAACCCAGGTACGGCAATCGCTCCGATCCGGTTAATAGCTAAAAGAGCGACAACGGTCTCTGGCATCATCGGAAGGTGAATTCCGACTGCGTCCCCTTTCGCAATCTCTAACTCTGTCAAGACTTCGACGCACGCATCAACGTTGGTCGCTAACATTTCATAGTCCAACGTCCGGACACCGCCATCTTCACCTTCCCAAATGACCGCTGGTTGGTCTTTCATCTCGTCGGTCTGCCAACGGTCGAGGCACATCTCCGTTATGTTTAGGCCGGCTGAGGGAACGCGGACGCCCTCGTCCGCAATCGCCGGTTCCCCCGGCGAGGTCAACGTCAAATTATCAGGTAGAGTGCTACGTTCATTGTTCGCGCCGAAGCGGCCCTCATTGCGGACGAGGGCGTCCGCGTTCCGTCCGAACCACCTCGGAAACTCAATGCCGTTGGAGGTGTCGAGCAGCTTTTCGTATGGCGGGTCGAAGCGGATCTCGAGGAATTTCAGCACCTCTTCGGTGAATTTTTCGACATCGCGGATCGAGAATTCATAAAGCTCATCCCAGGTCGATACGCCGACCTGACGGATAAATTTCGTGAGCTGCGCGCGTTCGATAACGTCGGGCGTGGGCGTCCAGGCTATGGGCTGATCTTCGAGGAGGTTTGCGTCGTTCATCGTTGACAAGGATTTTAACGCAAAGT
>JANOGL010000033.1:0-17656 GCA_031405985.1 Acidobacteriota bacterium
TGCGTCATCATCGACAAACTTCCGTTCGCCGTCCCGACCGATCCGCTCGTGCAGGCGCGCAGCAAATTCATTGACGAGAACGGCGGCAAATCATTCTTCGATTACAGCGTCCCGCAGGCGATCATCTCGTTAAAACAAGGCATCGGCCGCCTCATTCGCAGCCGCGAAGACCGAGGCATCATCGCCATCCTCGACCCGCGCCTGCGCACAAAACCCTACGGCCGCGATTTCCTCCAAAGCCTGCCGAGGATGCGAATCACGAGTGAATTAGGGGATATAAAAGAGGTTTTCCATAACGTTTCCAGCACCGAAGGTGCAAGGTAATCTAGCCTGCGGCATCGCCGCAGGAAACGGTACAAAACAATAGACAAGCCGCAACGCGGCGGAGTAATCGATATGCCACAATCTCTCGCACATTTGTTTGTGCACATCATTTTTTCGACGAAACACCGCCAGCCATTCATTAACGAGCGGATCGAGCCCGAACTTTACGCCTACATTGCAAAAATTCTTTATGACGAGTGTTATTCACCTGCGGTAATTATCGGCGGCGACAAGGACCATGTTCATATCCTTATTGCGCTATCGCGTATCTGGTCAATTGCGAAGATCGTTGAGCTGATAAAGAAGCGAAGCTCAAAATGGATAAAGACAAAGGGTAAGGAATTTACTGCGTTTCAATGGCAAACTGGTTATGGGTGTTTTTCGGTGAGCAAATCGAGCGTCCCGTCCGTGAGGCGATACATCGCGAATCAAAAGGAACATCATCAAAAACAGACATATAAAGATGAATTTCTGCTGTTCCTTGAGAAACACGGAATAGAATATGATGAGAGATATGTGTGGGATTGAGATTACGCCGCCGCGTTGCGGCTTGCGGGTTTTTTACGACGTTCCAGCGGCGTTGCCGCTGGCTAGATTACGATGCACCTTCGGTGCGTCTAAGGAAATCGTTTAGTTTTGTGGCGTTGCCGCAGGCTAAATTACGATGCACCTGCGGTGCGTCTAACGAAATCGTTTTGTTTAGCGGCGATGCCGCCGGCTAAATTGCGATGCACCTTCGGTGCGATAGAGGAAGTTTGAATCTCATTTATGCCCGGATTTTTTGAAGTAATGATCGAACGCAATTTCTCATCCGCGCATCAGCTGCGCGGCTATAAGGGGAAGTGCGAGAATCTGCATGGTCATAATTATAAGGTCGAGATCTACGCGCGCGGCGAGGAACTTAATAATATTGGGCTGCTGATCGATTTTGGCGATCTCAAAGACGCAGCTGACGAGATCGTGAAGTACCTTGATCATCGCAACATCAACGAGCTGCCGCCGTTTGACGAAGAGCTCAATCCTTCGGCTGAGAATATAGCCCGCTACTTTCTCGAATACCTCAACACACGCGTCGGCGACGAGCGTGTTAGTGTTTATAAAGTCCGCTGTTTTGAAACGCCGACAAGCGTGGCAACTTATCAAATCTAACTTTCCTCAAAAGATCTTGCAGTAATGAAAAAACTCGTGGCCACTTTGGTTCTCACAATCACTTTCTCTGTGCATTGCCTTGCGCAGACAACTGGTAATTCGATCTCGGGTGCGGTCATGGACTCAGCGGGTGCCGTCGTTCAGGGAGCGACGGTTCGACTCATAAATGCGCAGCAAATAGTGATAGGCGTGTACGAGTCGGACGTTCAAGGAAAATTCCGCTTTGAGAATATCGACGACGGCTCGTATGTCATCTTCGTGTCGCGGGCGAATTTCAGCACGCGAAGCGAAAGCGTAAAAGTCGCCGGCACCGATCGCACCGACATAACGCTCGTTCTGCAGATCAACCAACTAAACGAACGTGTCACCGTCACGGCCGACACGGGTCTCGCCGAAGACCTGAGCAAAGTTCCGGTTCAAGTCAATGTCGTTTCGCCCGATGCTCTGCAGCAGCGGACGACGAATGTTCTCGCGCAGGCCGCTGACGAAGAGACGGGCGTTTCGGTTCAGCGGACGAGTCCGACGATCGGCGCCGTGCTCGTGCGCGGGCTGACCGAGGTCGGCGTTTACGTTGACGGCGTTCGTTATACAAACGCTACGCAACGTGGCGGCATCAACACATTTTTCAATCTAAACGAACCGACGGCGCTTGGCTCGATCGAAATTCAGCGCAGCCCGAATACTGCGCAGTTTGGATCGGACGGACTGGGCGGCAATGTGCAGCTTCTGTCGCGACAACCCGAATACGGTTTTGCCAGTCCACGTTGGAATAGCGAAGTAAACACCATGTTCAACACCACCGACACTGCCTTTGCCGGCAACGCGCTCGTCGGTTACGGAACGAAACACTACGGTTTTTTGACGAATATCGTCGGTCGACGCGTTAACACGCTGCGCACCGGCGGCGGTATCGACAGCCATTCGGCGATAGCGCGCTTTCTCGGCCTACGTTCAAATATTATCGGCAGCGAACGTCTTCCCGACACGGCGTTTACGCAGTACGGCGGCACGTTTCACGCGAACGCGACATTCGCGTCCGGCCAGACGATGAGTTTTCGTTATCAGCGAAGCCAGCAGGACGGCGGCAAGCGTTACGACCAACTGATCGGCGGCGACGGTAATCTGATCGCCGAATTAAAAAATCTGATGCTCGATTTCGGCTACGTGCGTTACTTCAAACACGGCGTCGGCTTTTTTAACAATCTTTCGGCAACCGTTTCTTACAACAACCAACGCGAAGAGAGAATCAACCAGGGCGGGCAGGGCAATCCGACCGCCGCGATCACAAACGACCGCGAACGGACGACGACGTGGGGCGTCGGCTTTTATCTCGACAAGCAGTTCAAGCGCAACAGCTTTCTCATCGGCGGCGATCGCTATCACGACAAAGTTACCGCGCCGTCGTTCAGCACGAATCCTGCAAACGGCGTCGTTACGCTCGTCCGTCCGCGCATTCCCAACGGCTCGACATACGACCTGTCCGGCGTTTACGTGCAGAATGTTTTCGAAGCAATACCGAAACGATTACGCGTCAGCGGCGCTCTGCGTTACAACGTCGGGCAATACAAAGCTCGTGCGTCAGATGCGCCGATCGTCGGGGGACAGCCGCTGTTTCCAAACGACTCGGCACGGTTCGAAGATTTCTCAGGACGCGTCGGCGCGACGGTGACGGTCGTTAATGGACTAAACGCCGCGTTCAACTTTTCACGCGGATTTCGCGCGCCAAACATTACTGCGCTCGGCGGCCTGGGCCTTGTCGGCGTCGGTTTTCAGGTTTCGACTTCATCGGTGGCCGGTCTTGGTGCGACGGTCGGCACGACGGCCGATGCGACTGCGGTTTCGACCGGCGTGACAGTTGCTCCGCTGCTTTCGGAGGTCAGTAATAATTACGATCTCAGTCTGCGCTACAACAACAAACGATTTGAAGGCAGCGTGACCGGCTTTCTTGTCGATTACGGCGACACGATCGTTCGCCAAACGCTGATCCTGCCGCCGATCTCGCCCGGCTTTCAACTTGGCGGCCAGCCGGTTACGCAAATCTCAACTGGTGCGGTAATCGTTCCCGTCTCGACTTCACCTGTGCTGGTTCAGGCAAACTTCAGCAGCACGCGTATGAAGGGCGCCGAGATGAGCCTCGAATACCGACTTACAGATTCGTGGACGGCGGCGGGAAATTACTCATACGTTTTTGCGGAGGACAAAGCGACCGGTGCCGTGCCGAATTTAGGCGGCGGCGGCATTCCGCCCGCGTTCGGTTTTATGCGGCTTCGTTATCAGCCGTCGGGAAAAAAATATTGGATCGAAGGTTACGCAAACGCGACCGGTCGTCAGCCGCGCCTCTCAACACTCGATATTGCGGACCGTAGAACGGGCGGCGCTCGCTCACGAGCGCAAATACAAAACTTCATCCGCCGCGGCGCGTGTGTTCGTGGATTATCTCTCAATACGGGCGGTGCAGTTTGCGGAACTGCAGACAACAACTACGTTCTAAGCTCGACGGGCGAAACACTGACGCAAGTTCTTAATCGCGTGCTGCCGATCGGAGCGACGATCAACGGTGTCCTCGTCGTCAATAACGATACCGCCGTGCCGCTTTTCACCGCCATTCCGGGTTATGCGCTCGTAAATCTTCGCGGCGGCTTCCGTTTTAGCGAGCGACAGTTACTGAGCGTCGATCTTGAAAACATCGCTGACAAAAGCCATCGCGCTCCCGGTTGGGGCATTGACGGCACGGGCCGGAGTCTTACCATTCGTTATCAGTTAAAATTCTGACCACGGCGGGTTAAGCCGAACCTACTTCGCTTCGACTGTAAACGTCTTACTGCCGGACGCCGAACACTTTGTTCCGTCGCTGCAGGTAATTGTGACCGTGACTGTAAGGACGACCGTGCCTGCTCCGGTCACGTCTAGCTTCAATGTTTCTCCGTCCTTCTTAGCTCCGGCAACGGTATAGGTCGCCGTGCTCGTTGCAGCAATCGACCACGAATACTCCGTTTTTTCGATGCTGCATTTATTGCCGTTGCACGCCGCCTTAGCGACATTCGCCTTGAAAGCATGCTGCATGCCGCCGCCGTCTATGTTGCTCGTACCGGCAGTGACAATCGGCGTTTTAGCCAGTTCGCAGACGCATTCGCACGAGCCGCCCGCAACGGTATTTCCGACGAGTATGGTTCCGGTTACAGTGAATCCGCCGGTTTGAACTCCGGTCAGTTCGAACGTCCGAATAAAGTTGCCCGCCGCCGTCAAATCAATTGGCCGAATCTCGATCGTCTGCGTGTTTCCGCCGTTCATATTCGCAGACCCGGTCGTTATCAGTTGAAGCGGGACATTCGATTGAATGCCCTCGAGCCCGCTGACCTGCACGGAGAGCGTGGTTTTCTCGCCCCTCAAGAGATTGGTCTTTGGCGAAGTGAGGTTTACTCCAATGTTTCGGAATGGCCCGGTGCGATTTTGGCCGTTTTCGGCAACGCTCATCTGTGTCGGACCGTTTACGTCTGTCGGGCTCGTGATTATTGCCTGCCTTGGCGACTCGGCGATCACTGGCGCGCTCTGACCGCCAATTGAACAGCTTGTATTGGCGGCGTTCCCGTCAAATGGGCCGAGTATCTCAAGCGGCCGTCCGGTCTGGCCGAGCTGAGGTAGAACAAAATCAGCGGGGACAGCCTGCGACATCGTCGAAAAACTTAAGCTGGCAGCGGCCAGAGGTTTCTGTGAACCAGGTCCGCTAAATATCTTCAGTTGACCTTTTAAGGCTGACTTTGCTCGCGATGGGGGAATCTTCCATCGAAAGGTGTGCTGGTTTGCCGAAATACGTTTGTCACTATCGAGGTCGATCACCATTCCGTTGAGCACGCCCTGATTTGCCGTTCGCTCGGCGTCTGTGCTGCCTCGCGGCTCTGCCGAGACCGTGCCTGAGATCGTGTCGCCCGCTCGCATGTCGTCAGGCAGATAGACCTTGATCTTGCCGGCTGCGAGATCGAAGGTCACGGTATTCAAACCGTTGGCGGTGGATTGCGAAGCCGAGCCCTGCTGACCCGACTGGGCGAGTATTGTAAATTGCGACGTAAATAACACTACCGCCAGTAAGGTTACAAAGGCGGGTATTAATAATTTTTTCATTGCTTCATCACTCCTTCAAAAAGAATCGTGGAAGAAGTGAAGCTCCGGCCTTTCTTCAAAGTGATTTGCAGCGCTTGATTATCGCAGAGATCAGTTGTTGTATGTGACGTAGTTCACAAACCGAAGCGAGCAAGACAGGCGCAAAAAAAGGGAAAGAGTTTTTTCACTCTTTCCCTTTTCTGCTTTTTCACTTTCAATGGTCGGGGCGAGAGGATTCGAACCTCCGACCTCACGGTCCCGAACCGTGCGCGCTACCAGACTGCGCTACGCCCCGATAACAAGTAACAAAGTTTAGGTCAATGCGACACGTTAGTCAATCAACTCATCGTAGTCAGCATGAGAGCCTATCCAAAACCAAAGAATGCCGCCGTCGTTATTCACTCCCAAAGCTCGATAGTGAGATCCGATTCTGACTGACCAAAATTCTCCGATCCTCTTGAAATGGAGAGAGGGGTGTTTCGGATGGGCTTTTAGAAGCTCGTAATTTTATCAGCGAGCTGTTGAATGCGCTGTGGAAGCCGCTTATAAAGCTTCCAGAACTGCGAAGTAGTGTAATGTTTCACAACGGCTTACACTGACCGGCATCATATTCGGCCTTCGCCTGATTTGCTAGTTTATCGAGCTTACCGGCGTTAATATTTTGCTCAATCTGCATGTCCCATTCGTGCGAGTGAAATTCTTCAAACCATCGTGCGAGTTTGGCAAGCTCCGCAGGCGGCAGTTGTTTTATTGCTGACTCGATTTCTATCACGCTCATGAAGATAGCTTATCACGGAAATCGCCTTACACGGCGTCATCTTCCACAACCTCGATCACTTCGTCGATCAGATCATGCTTTTTGCCAAACTTGTGTTTTAGAAACTCGATGATCGGCGGCAACAGTGACAGGAACACGACGACGATGACGACTTTTTCAATGTGATCTTCGAGCGTGATGCCTAGCGCACGCTCGATCACACCGCCGAGAAAATAACCGGCCAACACCATGCTCGAAATCCACAACGCGCCGCCGAGAATGCTAAACGGAAGAAAGCGCGAATATGGCATCTCAGCCGCGCCGACGACGAGCGGTGCAAAAGTGCGAACAATCGGTACAAAGCGTGCGAGTATCACTGTCTTTACGCCGTATTTTTCAAAGAACGCATGCGCCTTTTCGACGCGGCTCGGTTTGAAGATACGCGACGATTCGCGATTGAAAAGCGTTTTGCCCATCACGCGTCCCGTCCAATAACCCGTGCTGTCGCCGATCACCGAGCCTAAAAAAAACGCGAGCATCACGAGCCACACATTTAACTTGCCGGCCGCTGCGAACAAACCCGAAACAACCAGCAACGAATCACCCGGCAGAAAAAAGCCGACGGCCAAGCCTGTTTCGGCAAAAACGATGAACCAGAGCCCCAGATAGACGTATCCGCCGAGCAAATTAAGTAAGTAGTCGATCAGGAATTTTGGATTGAGAAAATCCTTGACCTGATAAAGAAAGTCTAAAATTGATTCCATATCAAATAGTAAGTGAAATAATTAAAAAGTTTTCACTCTTTCACATTTAAGCTTTTTCACTTTGCCGCCAACCGTGTTCGCCGATCAACGGCACGAATGCGCACGGGCCAAAATTCTCCTGTCTGTAGCCAAATTCTTTTCGAGTGACACGAATCAGCATCTGCGATCTGCGATCTTTGCCGACCGGTATGACAAGTTTGCCGCCGACTTTTAGCTGTGCGACGAGCGGCTCAGGGATCTCGGGACCGCCTGCCGCGACGAGTATCGCGTCGTAGGGCATGTATGCGTTCCAGCCCTCGGTACCATCGGCAGCCTTTAGCGTAACATTCCTGAAACCAAGCATTTGCAACCGTTCGCGGGCGTCGTTTGCAAGTGAATCAAGCCGCTCGATTGCAAAAACCTTTCTCGCTAAGGACGCGAGAACGGCCGTCTGATAACCAGAACCCGAGCCGATTTCGAGGATCTTTTCGTCACCATCTAGTTCGAGCAACTCGGTCATGCGAGCGACGATGAACGGCTGCGAGATCGTCTGTCCCGACGAAATTGGCAACGCATTGTCATTGTATGCTTGCGACTTTATTGCTTCGGGTACAAACAGATGTCGAGGGAGTCGATTCATCACATCAAGCACTCGTTTGTCAGCGATTTTGTAATGCTCTGCCAGCCGCTCGACCATTCTGAGCCGCTGTATCGACATTTCATCGGTAAGAATTGGGGTAATTTTCGCCGTGCCGTTCATGAGTTCCAACCCTTGAGCGTTTCGAGCGCGCTGTGGTTTGTAAGATCGCTGCGCATCGGCGTGATCGAAACGTAACCTTCGTCGATGGCCTCAAAATCAGTGCCGCCCTCGGCGCGAAATCCGCTTCGTTCTTCGCCGATCCAGTAATAGAGTTTGCCGCGCGGATCGATGTGTTCGCTGATCACGGGACGTGCGCTTTTGAAACCTTGTTTTGTAATTCGGATTCCTGCCGGCAAGCCTTTCGGAACATTTACATTCAGCAAAGTTCCGTCCGGAATTCCATCGGCTATTGCTTTTCGCGTGATTTCACCCGCGATGCGTGCCGATTCGGTAAAGTCATGATCGCGATAAGCGACGAGGCTGAACGCCAAACCTGGAACACCGAGAATTGTCGCCTCGAGAGCTCCTGCGACTGTTCCCGAGTAGGTTGCATCGTCGCCGAGATTTGCACCGTGATTTATGCCCGAACAGCAAATGTGCGGGCGCTCGTCATCGGGAAGAATCTGATTCAGCGCTAAGGTCACGCAATCCGTCGGTGTGCCGTCAACCGTCCAATGACGTTCGCCGCGTTGACGAATCCGCAACGGACGCGCGAGCGTCAAACTGTGCGAGGCTCCGCTCATCTCAGATTCAGGCGCGACGACATACACGTCACCGATTTCTGAAAGCACTCTTTCAAGCGCGACGATGCCGTCGGCGTGATAACCGTCGTCGTTTGTGATTAGAATTCGGGTTCGTGACATGAAAAATGAAAAAGGCGAAAAAGTAAAAAGGTTTAAAAGAAAAAAAGTGAAAAAGATGCCGAGCAAGCTTTTTCACTCTTTCACATTTTCACATTTTCACTATCTATTTGTTCTGTCCAGCTGCTGCCGGTTTTGCTGCGCCCGGTCCGGCCGCTGCTCCTGGAGCCGGTCGCTGCTGGCGAAAACGTCTGCGGTTGCGCTTGCGTGCGTTTGCGGACTTTAACTTTGCCTTTTGGCCGGGCGGAATGAAGTGAGAATGCCTTTTCAAATCCTTTATGATCTCCTCGCTGATCACTTTACGTTTAAAGCGACGCAGAGCGGATTCGATTGATTCGCTCGAATTTACTGTAATAAAAGCCATTTTGTTGTCTCACCTCCTTTCGGCTGAAAATACGCCCTAATGGGCAAACCATTATTAGACATGTTTTAGCGGAGTTTGGCAACCGTGAATGTCGATCTTTCAGATAGGCAGCGGCAGTGAGAGCAGGTGGCCGCGATAGACGAAATACAGCTTTTTGCGCGGTTCGTCGACCCACATCTGCATGCTGTCGAATTTTATTTTTGGCACGCGAATCACTTGTTTGAATGCGAAGTTGCGCGTATTCAACGTACCGACGACCGTCTCGTTTTTCGCCGAGTCGGGAAGCGCGGCCCACAATTCACCAACACGAACGGCTTTTTGTAAGGGCCTAAAAGTCTGCTGCGCAAAAGGCCGCAATTCTCCCGTAACAGGCATCAGCTTGCCGGTGGTAATGTCAACGAGCTTGATATTGACATCAGCGATCTCATTAGGCGGTGCTCCTTCCTCCACCGACTCGTCGTAATATTCGTAATCGCCGTAATACTCAAAACGCTCGACAAGAAAACGGCCGAGTGGTGCTACGTAAGCGGCGGCTTGCCAATTGCCGTATTCCTCGACCTCGATTGGATATTCGCGTCGCGTTGCGAGGTTGACGCGAACCGGCCTATCGCCAGTTTTTTCGCCGGATTTTGTGACTATCGCCCAACGGCCGTCGGGCGAGACAACGGGATACTCGTAATTGCCGCTAAGCAGTTTTGTCGCGCGTCCGCCAACGACTTTAAAGAGACCCTCGTCGGATGAACGGATCTCAAAGCCCGGCGCACGCGCTTTCCACTGATCGGTTTCGACCGGAACAGAAACGCCATCGCGCATCGGAATGTACTCGACGCCCGGCGGCTGCGCGGCGACGCCCGCTATTTGATCGCCCGCGACGCGATACCACGCGTAACCCTCGAATCGGCGTTTGTCGCGTTCAGTTTCTTTTTTCTTCTCGATCCTTTGCCGCTCGATGTAGGACGGGACGTCTTCGTCCTCGTCGATGACGGCGATCTCTTTTTTGACTTTTTCGCGGATCGCAGTTTCGGCGGCAGCGACGCGAATTTCACCGCCCTCGCCCCAAACTGTTGAGACACGCAGATCTTCGCGAGCGAGAACGATCTCGAGATTAGCGATCTCGCGGCTCATCGTATATTTCAGTTTTGCAGGCTCACGTTTTAGACCTGAAAAATACTTATCGAGGCCGGTGAAAAAGTCTGACGCGCGTTTAGACGAGTACGATTCCATGACGCCCGCGAGATAAACTCGGCGACCGCCGTTGCGCCCGAGCATCAACAGCTCTTTTCCTTCGCAATACGCTCCGACGCAGTACAAAAACGGCGGCAATTCGTCGGCGCGTTTGTCGACGAGATACGATTTGATCTCGTCAAATTCATCTTTGCTGAGCGGCCGCTCGCGATAACGCGAATCGTCCTCGTCCCAACTGAAGATCACGCGATCGTTGTAGATGCGGATGTAGTGCTTGTCATAGGCGTAAACGCCGAGCAGTGTCGTGTCCTCTTTCACCTCTTCTTGGAGCAGCTTTTCGACATCAAAAACCTCGCCGCCGTCACTCGTTTCAAACCAGCCGTTGTAAAGATTTTCGTCGCCGATGCTCATAAAGAGCGCCGCCATAAACTCAAAACTGCCCTCGTCTTTGCCTGCAAACATCGTCGTCGCACCGAGTATCATCGCTTCGTTCGGGTGACGCGAAAGCACGATCGCGCGTGCCTGCGGCGAATCCTCTGAGATCAGATACTGCTCGGCTGCCTTTACAAGCAGCGGTTGTTTTGCGTTTAAGTTTGCGGCGACCTTTTCGACGACGAGCTGTGCACGTATCAGCCGCGCGCACGCAAACAGAGCGATTTTTGTCTCCGCACCGCCGGCGTCGAGGATCGTTTCGTAATCTCCGTTGTCCTCGAGCAGACACGCGGCGATGCCGACCGCAGACGGCGTGCCGGTTCGCACGTCAAAGAGATCGGGCGAATGTTTTTCGCGCAGCATTTTTCGATTTGCGAGAAGCCGAGTGATAGTGTCGAGGTCTGCCGTGCCGCGTTTCACATCGCGGAGCAACATGATGTTGATCGGAGCGTTTTTCCAGGCAAGGACAATTTTTCGATACGCCGAGGCGAGTTGCGAATCGCGCTTGTCTAGTGCCTCGATGCGATCGATCGTCGCACGCGCAAGCGCATCTGAGACAAGTTCGCCCTGCGTCAATTGTTGGCCGAGTATCGAGCGAATTTCAGTCGCAGTCGGCGGCCCGGGCTTTCGCACTTCGCCGTTATAGGCTGGGTAGTTCGCCGCGATGTTTGCACCAATGTAAACTTCCTCGTCCGGATTGCGGCGGGCGACGAGATCGAGTGCGTCGAGTTGCTCCGAAATAGAAAAACCATTGCACGCAAGCAACGCTCGCACGACCGCGCCGCGTTCATATGGATCAACCGCAGGCAGCACGCGTCGCAGCGGCTGCACAGCCCGCGCATCCTTCTGCATTGTCAGCGCGTAAATCGCAGATGAGCGGTATGGATAGTAGTCGACAGGCTCCGTCGGCACGGCGTTTACGACTCGGTTTGAATTCGACGGGTAATAAACTGAATTTGCCGATGCGGCTGCGTTTGCCATTGCGTTAGCAGCATTTGCCACTACATTTGCAACCGTATTCGCGCCGTATCGCGGCCCAGAATGTTTTTCTTCCAACACCTTTATCAACCCCGGCACACTTTCGGGGATTTCATGTTCGGCAAGTTTACGCACCAGCGTGCCGCGGGCGTCGTTTGTGTCGATGGCCCACTTCGGGTTTTCGAGCCACGGCAGCAAAGCACGAATTACCTCCGGCCCGCTTTCGTTGAGGTTAGTGAGGAGATTGCGAACGACTGCACTCCGCACCGCCGTGTTGTCGCTCTTAAGAAGCTCAATCATTCGTGCCGAGTATTTTTCCGGCGGCGAAATTTGTATTAGCGTCGTCAAGCCAGTGTGAACCCGGCCGTTAACGCGAAGTTCGGCGAGTGTCTCGTCCGCGAGCAAGGAAAAGTACCATTCGTCACGGCCGGGCCAGTCTTTTTCTGAAACAAGTGCGTCCATCGCGAGATCGCGCATGCCCGGTAAGGAGCTTTTGTCCTCGACGATGTCTTTTAATTCATCGCGGTAGAGATCGATATCACTTGTCGAATTTGTCAGCAAAGCGCGGCGATAGAGTGCCCATTTCGCCAGTACACGCGAAGTTTTCAGCGAGCCGTTGCCATAAAGCCTGTCGATGATCGGCCGAGCTCTGTCGAAATCAACTCGCGTCAGAGCGAGCAATTCAACTTCCTGCCGCGTCATGTATTCGTCGGTGTCAGCGATCTGCGACGCCGTGCGGACGAGGTCGTTGCTGAAATACGGACTGTTAAATGTAAGCCATTCTTTTATAGATTTGCGGGTTTCTTTATCAAAAACGCCTGTCGTGCCTTCTCTGTCGTAAATTTGTTTGATTGTGTCTGCGGCGTCGAGATCGTCATTAAAGACGCTCATCAGGCTAGGCAAGAGTTCTGGATTGTTCTCAATTTCTTTTAGCAAAAGGCCCCGAACTTTGTCGGACGGCTCGGGACTGTAATTCAACGCCTGCGGATTTACACGCGACCAATATTCGATAAGCTCATCTATCGGAGCATTATCAGGCGGCGGTTGATCTTTTTTGTAAATGGCGTTGCCGCGTGCCCCCGAGCGGTTTTTAACAAACGGATTTGGCGGCGGCGGAGCGGGCAGATTGAGGAGTTTTGAAAGTACGTCTTCATCTCTTTGCGCGGCGACGTGCGGAAACAGCACCAGTGATAACAAAACCAACAGCGAAGAACAAAGCGCAAGAGCCGAAATAAATCTTTTCATCTCAATAGTTTGGTGCCAATTAGCTGCGATTATAAACCGAAACCACCGAATTGCAAGCAGAATATTGGCCAATTCGCTGATGTGGTTTTTCCACGGCGACAGTATCGGATGAAACTCGAATAACGCGTACAGCAGGCGCTGCAATGGTAAAAAACACAACCGTCAGTCGTTCGACCATACGGATCGGTTACAACCTACGAGAGGCGCAAGGGGAAAACCTGCGTGCGCCTTCGAAAACACTAAATGACGGCCCGAGAAAGCTACTGGCCGACGCAATAACGCTCCGTACCGACTCAATAACGCTCCGTACCGACCCGATAACGCTCCGTACCGACGCAATAACGCTGCGTACCAACTCAATAACGCTCCGTACCGACGCAATAACGCTACTGACCGGGCCGAAAACACAAAAATACGGCCCGGGAATGCCAAATTCCCGAGCCGTAAAACCGCTGACTTAACTGATGTTACGGGTCAGCCGAGCAAAATTATCGATCATAGTAGCGAAACTTCAGCCCGCTGATCTGGTCATACTGTGGCGAACCTGTCCCAAAGAGCGCCTTGACGTATTTTTTGACGAGCACGGCGACGGTGACGAGGCCGGTCTCGAGGTCATAGAGCACAAAGTCGCGCTCGGCGAGCGCGTTCGCGATATCCGTCGCAGCGTTTATCGAGGCTGTATTCGCGGCCTTCAACTGTTCGGAATAGTTCACGAGCTGCAGCGTCTTCAGCTCGGCCTCGTTCGGCGTATAGACCGGGTCGCCCTCAAAGAGATCGATCAAACCGTCGAGGTGCTCGACCTTTTGCATGTAGCTCTGCTGCGAGACCGAATGCCTTACCGGCGCAGGTTCCGTCGTAGTCGTCGCGGGCGTCGTGGGGACGCTGACGGGCAGAGCCGTGGCCCGCTTGCCGTGCAGCTTGCGGTGAAAAACCCGCGCGTCCGCGATGCGGTTCTCCGGCGCACCCGTCGAAGAATAATAGTTGATCGAACGCGTCGAGAGCTTGCCGAGCGGCTCGAATAGATTTTCGCGTGCCGTGTCGGCTATGCTCTCGGCGGCCCTCTTTGTCGAAACATCGTCCAACACGGCATTCGCGGCGTCGAGTTTTGCCGCGAGTGCCGCAAGCCCTATCAGCGGATTCGTCGGCTTATATGCACCGCCGTAACCCGTAACCGCGGAGATCAATTCCTGAAAAACTTGTATATTTCGAGCGTGTCCCGTCTCGTTTGCCATTTTATTTTTTGCTGAGTTTGTGTCGGTTGTGGTTTGGATAGTCAAGGAGAAATCCGTGGACGCCTCGCCTATTAAGAACGCGTCTCACCACGGTTAACGCTTGCTTTTACGCAAACACCGGCGGTTTTATTACGCCAGAAACTAATTTGGCTGCTTGAGCTTTTCGGCGGGACACAAACAATCAGCTTTATCTAAACACCCCGCGCATGGCTCATGCGTCTTTTCAAGCGACCCGGCTTCTCTTGACCGTTAAGCTGCGGCCGTTGCCGCGAGCTTGTTCTCGTCGAACGGCGGTAATGTTACTTGCTTTTCTGCCCGCCCCTCAACGGTTTTTCCCACTGTGACCCGAGGGGGTTTCCCACACTGACAAAAACTGTTTCTCTCGATCAATTTTGCTTTCTGTTTGTGGGATATTTTGGGTTATGTCAGCCGCCGAACAGCTTGTCGCCGGTGCGGCGTAAGAAATTTAGCCACGAAATAGCACGAATGATCACGAATTTTGAAAATTATCTGATTCGTGTATATTCGTGTAATTTCGTGGCTAATTCTTTTCTATGATTTCGCTCAGCTTCTTTAGGAAATCACCCCAAGCCGCCCGCGTCTTTTCAACAAACCCAACTTTCTGATAACACTGTGTCCTACGTTAAGAACAGCGGAAATGTAGCGACAATTGGTTTTCGATGTCAAGCGTGATCGCATTCACCAGAACGAGATCATGTGTTAAAACGCCGAGACATTCCGCGTGTCCAACTGCACTAATTGCCGAAACGCATACACTGCCCAAAGGCCAACGCACCGCTTTCACCTTAGATCTTCTATTAGCCGACACGATTTTTAATCCATTACCAATTCCAAGGTCAAGCGCAAAATCAAGCAATTGGCGGATCGGACAACTAATCCAGACATCGAATCCTAGACATTTATTTGGCTATCGAACGATCGAAACCCGTTGACTAGTTTCCAAAGCTTGTTACCGAACATCGTGGCACAAGCTCTTTTGGGTACTGTCCAAAATAGATCTTTGCGGGTATTTGCTGCTCGACTTTAATCGGTTGTGGACCAACAATCGCATTCCACACTCGCTCTAACAATTCAAAAAGGCTCTCACCCGTTTTAAAAGCATGATAAACGAGCTTGGCTCCACTGAGAATCGCGGTGATTAGATCCCCAAAATTGAATTCCTGCCGTTTTAGACCGCTGATAGCCGCCGAGAAATCACTCTCATACCGTACTGCGTTTAGCGCATGATCAGTAATATTAATCGTTAATTGAATATCGTTCATAGAAACCTCTATCAAAAACCTAATTTCTTGTCTTACCATATCTAGTCCGCTTCTCGGCTCACTACAGTCCAGCGGCCTTTGCGGATTGCCGTGGATGCAACGCTGGGAAATGGCTTATAGGTGCTTCAAAACGATGAAGATTACGAGCCCACTTCACCCACCAGACTTCGAAAAACAGCCAACCTTCGCCGAACAACTCGTTGCCGTGCACTATACGGTGACAATCCGCATAGTATTTGCCCGATCCGCAACAACATTGGTCATAAGCCTTAATCGTATTAAATAGGTATGGAGTATCGTGTCGCGTTTCTCTGCCTAGCCATTCTTTTGTCTGCGAATAAACCGTCTGTTTGAGCAACCAGATTAGTACCTGATCGGTGAACTCTACCATCGAGTCGTTTTTGGCCCACGGATGTTCAAACGGGGCAAAGCTGCAAATCCCATCTTGTCCACGGTGATGGCGTCGCTCTTCAATCGGGATGAACGGCTCGATGACGCTTGCATCAGGCATGCGACCATCGCCAAAATCTTCAATGCGAACCGTGAAAAGGCGTATTGGCTCGACGATCTGTTCGGTCAGTCGGTGCTTCCCGTGCTCTTCAGGACATTCGAGATTGTGTGCCAGCTGACAATCGCGGCCGCGAATGATGTCGACGTCGCGATCATGCTCTAAATCATCCAACAGCGAATCTAGCTCGTCGGTTGAGCGAATAGGTTGGAGTTCACCTTTCCAAATAAGGGTGTCATCAGTGTCGGCGCTAACGAGCTCAAGAGAGGGATAGGCTCCCTCCATGATTTTGCCCTGCCCCAACCTTCGCTCCTTTGTCATTATTAGTCGCTCCCAAATGACGAACGCGGCGTAACGCGACTTCGTTCCGGTATGATCGCCGGAGCGCTGACCGATCCTGCTCCAACCGCTGATGCCGTGGCCTTCGACTTTGGTTCAAATAATTCCGATATGTCGCCATTATCGTCAAAGCTTCGCAGGCGCCGAAGAAATTCGTCACCCGCACGCAAGATTGAGGCTTTCTGTTCGCCCGTCAATTCGCCGATGTATGCGTCGATTTTCCGGGTTGCGTCGGCCCGATCTGGGATCTGAGCGTAGCTGATCAATGCGGGCAACTCCTCAAAGAACTTTATCAGCGCATCATAGATCTCCAATCCTGGATTGTTGAGGAAATAGACCGTAAAAATCTGCTCAAGGTGGAAAGATTTTAGCTTGAAGTCCTCATCGGCCTCGCATGACGTGTGCTTCCACTTTTTCCCGCACTTTGTGGTGCGACGGAAGTCGTCATTATCGGTGTTTATTTGTTCCGCCAAGTGGATGTAGCCGATCGGGTCGGTGAGAATGAACGCGATCTCTTCGATACCCTTCGTCACACGCTCGTATTTTCGTTGTCTCGCGGGGTGACCTTTGAGCAGGAGCTCGGGCACCCGAAAGATGTCGTCACCAAACTCATTTTTTGCTCCGGTTTCCCAAGCCGGAACGATATCGACTCCGAATTCTTCATCGGCACCCTTGAAAAGCGTTATCGAAACCGAGTGCGACTGGATTCGGATCTCACTCCTGAGTCCGTCAGGAGCCATGAAGCTCTGTTCGAGCAGTTTTGCGATTTCGGCGATAGCATTCGAGGGGTCCGGAGAAAGATCCCGAGAAAAACCAGCCCGAAAAAGGATGTCGAGGTCATGTGGCGGCCTAATAGCCGTATATCGCGGGTATGAGCCAATCTGCCGACATCTGTGTTGACCAAGTATCCCGCAGATGCTGGAATAGATTTCCGAAATCAACGTTCTTTGCTCCTCAGTCGGAGTAAGTTCTTGGTGTGAATATTTTCTTAATGCTTCATTTTTCATAATTTGTTGTAATCATCGCTGTGAAAATGTCATTGAGTAGCCGCCCTCTGAAGTTGGAAACAGCGGTATTCCGCTTTAGGTCTATCTCCTGCATAACTGCATCGTCGATTCTTGGCTCCGACGTAGGGGAATAGACGAGCAACGGCATTTGTTCTTTTTTTTCCGTTAGAATCTTATGGAAATGTTCTTTCCAGTCGTCGTAATAAACGATGAAAAAATCTGCGTCCTCATGTGAATCAAACTCAGCCAGACTCGAAATTTCTATTAGATTCCCTTCCTGAAAAAGTGATGATCGCAGGACGACATTTTTTATGGTTTGTAAGTGTTCTCCCCTAGCAAACAACGCAATTTTTCGTTTCGATAACCCCTTGCCAAGCCTCAGCCCAACTGGGACGATGCCGCGCATATAGCGATAGGCTTTAATGATCGCGGCCTCGCCGGCGAACGCCTCGACACTGCCGAGATCACCACCAACGGCATCGTCGGCGACCGCATCGTCCACGTACGCGGAC
>JANOGL010000041.1:0-6510 GCA_031405985.1 Acidobacteriota bacterium
GTCGGGCCTAATCGGCGGGTTGTTTTTGATGCTCGGATATTTCGGCTGCGATCAGAGTCATGTGCAGCGTTTTCTTACCGCGAAGTCGGTTGACGAGGGCCGCACCTCGCTGCTCATGAGCGCGTTTCTCAAGATACCGATGCAGTTTTTTATCCTGCTCATCGGCGTGCTTGTGTTTGTCTTCTACCAGTTCAGCGCGCCGCCGATCGTTTTTAATGAGGGCGAGATAAGCAAAGCGAGTGCGAATGTTCGATTTCAGCAGATTGAGAGTGAATATGCGTCGGCTCATGCCGAGCGGCGAGAGGCGGCAATTCGTTTTGCATCTGACGAAGCCGCGGCGCGTCAGGCTTACATCGACGCGGACAAAAAGTTTAACGACAAACGCAAAGAGGCCGTTGCATTTGTAAAAGAAACCAGCAATCCGAGTTTTAATGACGTGAATTACGTCTTTCCGACATTCATTCTCGAAAATATGCCGATGGGCGTGATCGGTCTGATGATCGCCGCTATCTTCGCTGCCGCAATGTCATCGATCGCCGCCGAGCTAAATGCGCTCGCGACCGCGACTACGATCGATTTTTATCGAAGACTCTACGCACCGGACGCGACAGACGGACGTTACGTGCTTGTTGGCCGCATCTCGACTTTTATTTGGGGAATTTTTGCGTGTATTGTCGCGATCTTTGCGTCGAATCTCGGCTCGCTGATCGAGGTCGTAAACAAATTCGGCTCATTCTTTTATGGCTCGCTGCTTGGAGTGTTCGTGCTTGCGTTCGCGGTCAAACGCGCTCGTGCCCGCGGCGCGTTCTTCGGTTTGCTGTTTGGCATCGCGTCGGTTTGGATCGCGAGCTGGTACACCACGATCGAGTTTTTATGGTTCAACGTGATCGGCTGCGTTGTGACGGTGATCGCGGGATATTTGATAAGCCTGACAGTTAAAAAGGATTTGGACCGCAGAGACGTTGAGACGCAGAGCGAATGACTTGGGAACATTTATGAGTAAAGTTTGTCATTTTGTCACAGGTCTTTTTGTTCTTCTCTGCGTCTCTGCGTCTCTGCGGTTGGAAACGTGTGCGCAGGTCCGGCCGGTTTATGATCGCGGCGCGGTCGGGTTGATGCAGATACTGAAGCGGCTGAATACGACTGCGAGCGTGCTGATGATCGGTGCGCATCCGGATGACGAAGATACGGCGCTACTCACATATTTAGCTCGCGGCGAGAATGCGCGAACCGCGTATTTATCACTCACTCGCGGCGACGGCGGGCAGAATATCATCGGCACCGAACTTGGCGAATCACTTGGGGTGATCCGCACCGAAGAGTTGCTGCAAGCCCGCCGCCTCGATGGTGCGGAGCAGTATTTCACACGAGCATACGATTTTGGATTTTCAAAAACACTCGACGAAGCGCGAGCCAAGTGGGACGAGAAAATAATATTGTGCGACGCCGTTGGCGTGATCCGTAATTTTCGCCCGCTTGTTGTTGTTTCGCAATTCTCAGGAACGCCTGCCGATGGCCACGGTCAGCATCAGTTTGCGGGTTACATCACGCCGCTTGCCGTCAAAGCTGCCGCCGACCAGGCGCAATGCAAAGACGCAGGCGAAGTTTGGCAGGTTAAAAAGTTTTACGTTCGCCATCGCGGCACAGGCGAACCTACTTTACGCATCAACACCGGCAAATACGATCCATTGCTCGGCCGCTCTTATTTCGAGATCGCGATGGAAGCCCGCAGTCAGCACAAATCGCAAGAGCAAGGTGTGTTGGAATTGAAAGGCGATCAATTCTCTCAGCTTAATCTTCTCGGCGGCACGGCGAAAGAATCGGGTATTTTTGATGGAATTGACACTTCATTGACTGGAATTCTAAAGACGTGGCCAACCGATAATCCGTTTGTCACAGAAGTCGACTTGGCATTGTTTAAGGTTCAGCGATCAGCAGAACAGGCTTTGAAAGAACCTGATATCGAGAACCCGATGAAGATTGTGCCAGCTTTGATATCGGGGAGTTCAGAGTTGGAAAAGTTACTTAGGAGTCCGGACGCCAAACCTGGTGTTGATGGCACTGTAGTTGTATTTTTTCAGAGTCGACTGTTTTCTAAAGCAACCGAAAAAGCAGTCGGACTTCATATCGACGCTATTTCTGACGTTGAAAATGTTGCTCCCGGAGAATCTCTCGTTGTTACCACGCGTGTGTTTTTTCCAAGAACTGGCAAGGTTCTCGTAAAAAGAATTGAGATGCAAACCCCAAAAGGCTGGACTGTGTCATCTGCCGAAGAGCCGAAAGACATGAACACGAACCAGTTCGTGCGCCGCGAAGTTGGAAACGTTACAGCAAGATTCAAGATTGATGTGCCCACCAACGCCGAATTGACGCAGCCGTATTGGCTCGTCGAGCCTCGTGAGGGCGAGATGTTCCGTTGGCTTGGCGGCCGAACGCGGACAAGTCCGTTTGAAAATCAGCCTCTTTTTGCCAAGGTATTCGTGGAGGTTGACGGCAAATCAATTGAGGTTAGTCAGCCCGTCGAGTTTCGCTATGCCGATGACATTCGTGGCGAAATCAGACGGAACGTTGATGTCGTGCCGAAAGTCACGGTCGAAATGGATCAGTCGTTGATGATCGTGCAGTATTCTGATAAACCGCAGACAAAACAGGTCGTGATGACTGTGACAAATCATTCGCGACAAGCTGTTACGGGCACGGCGTCGCTCAATTTCAATTCGGCGGCTGAGTGGAAATACACGGCTCCGTCAAAAACATTCGAGCTAAAACGCGCCGGTGAGAAGACGGCAATCACATTTGACGTGACGATACCTGCGAAAACAAAGCCCGGCAGTTATCAGATTTATGGGCAAGCGATGATCGGTGAGGCGGTCGCGAATATGTCTATGAAAACGATCGCCTATCCGCACATTCAGACGCATCGCTATTACCGGCGGGCGACAGTTGACGCGAAAGTCGTCGATATCAAAACTACTCCAGTAAAAGTCGGTTACATCACCGGCAGCGGTGATCGTGTGCAGGACGCGATCAGGCAGATGGGTTTTAGCGTTGAGACGATTTCGGAGAGCGAGCTTGCGAGCGGAAACCTTTCAAAATACGACACGGTAGTCGTCGGCATTCGCGCGTTTCAGGTGCGGCCTGACGTCGTTGCGAACAATCAGCGGTTGCTCGATTACGCACGTGGCGGTGGGACGTTGATCGTGCAATATCAGCTGCCGTCATACGCGCCGCTCGCGCCGTTTACGACGCAGATGGGACCGCGCGTTGTTGACGAAAACGCCGCTGTCACCATGCTTGATCCGAAGCATCCGATATTTAATTTTCCCAACAAGATCACTGACACAGATTTTGCAGGTTGGGTGCAGGAGCGCAATCTCTATAATTTCACAAATTTTGGCGCGGAATACACCGGCTTGCTCGAATCACACGACGAGGGCGAGGCCGAGAACAAAGGCGGTCTCGTGATCGCTAAAATCGGGAAGGGTAATTATGTGTATTGCAGCTACTCGATGTTCAGACAGCTGCCCGCGGGCGTGCCGGGTGCGTATCGGTTGTTTGCAAATCTTTTGAGTCTGCCAAAATCAAGATAATTTAACGCAAAGACGCAAAGTCGCAAAGGAACTCGAGAACATGTTCTCATTGCGTCTTGGCGTCTTTGCGACTTTGCGTTGAAAATTCTTATTCGATGACTACGAGCACATCGCCGGCTCTGACGGTGTCATTCTCGGCGACACGGATTTCTTTAACAACGCCGTCTTTGGGTGACTTCATTTCGTTTTGCATCTTCATCGCCTCGACGACGATCACGCCCTCGCCCTTTGTTACGGTGTCGCCAACCGTTACGAGAATGCGCACGACCTTGCCGGGCATCGCAGTCTTGATCTCAGCCGCTCCATCTTGAGTGGAGTGATCGGCGCCTGAGCTGCGAAGACGTTTCGGATCGATCAACCTAACATCGAACTCGTTCGTGCCGACAGTTACCTTTGTGTGACCGGTCGGGGTTGGTTGCGGTGAAACATAAACCTGATAGATATTGCCGCCGTTCTTTAGCAAAAAAACATTCGGCTCAGGTTCTGAAGCTTCGAGTTCATAGGTGCGGTCATCAACGCGCGCAAATAACTTGCCGTCCTCGCGAGTAATCTCAAGTTCTGATTTATCGTCGCCGATCTCGGCTTGGAGTTTCATGTTTACGAATCATCTTTATCCAAATCTAAACTAATACTCTTAGACCGTTTTATTAAAGCCTTACCCTCCAAATACCACCCGGCAACTGCGAATATTACGCTTATGAAAACGTTAACCGGCACTTCGGTAATCATATAATTAGTAAACTGAAATGGCTCAAGAGGAAAGAAGTATTCGAAGGCGGCATCAATCAGTGTTATTAGTATAAATAAAAGAACTGAAAAGACACCGACGTACTGAAAGAAACCACGTTCTCTCAGTCGTTTTGCCAAACTCCTACCGTCTGAATCGTAAAAGAGACTCACAGTTTTGATTACCTATCCTAAAAGAAATCCTACGCTGAGCGTGTTTCGCTCTTATCGACCTTATTCGGCTGCGGCGTTACACGCAGGTAAGGTTTCACCGCCGTCCAACCGGCGGGGAATTTCGCCTTTGCATCCTCGTCCGAAAGCGACGGCACGATGATGCAATCGTCGCCGTCCTTCCAGTTGACGGGCGTCGCGACGCTGTATTTCGCGGTCAATTGCAGACTGTCGATCACGCGCAGCACTTCGTCAAAGTTCCGCCCCGTGCTCATCGGATAAACGATCACCAGCTTTACTTTCTTGTCCGGCCCGACAACGAACACGTTTCGCACTGTCATATTATCGACAGCCGTTCGTCCCTCGCTGCTCTCGCCGACCTCGGCGGGCAGCATGCCGTAGAGTTTCGAAATCTTCAAGTCGGTGTCGCCGATCATCGGGTAATTCGGCTTGTGACCGGTCGCATCCTTGATGTCCTCTGACCAGAGCGCGTGGTTCTCGACCGGATCGACGCTGAGGCCGATGACCTTTACGTTGCGTTTCTCAAACTCCGGCTTGAGACTCGCCATATAGCCGAGCTCGGTCGTGCATACGGGTGTGAAATCCTTAGGGTGTGAAAACAGCACACCCCAACTCATCCCGAGCCATTCGTGAAAATTAACGGTGCCCTCGGTCGTCTCGGCCGTAAAATCGGGAGCATCGTCGCCTAATCTGATTGCCATATCTTTTACCTCCAAAATAAGTGTGAGGTGATTATAACAGAGTGACGAGCTAGGCAGAATCGAGTTTACGCAACCCGTCCGGAAAACATTGCGGGCTTTGCCCGTCTATTTGCGGTGAAGCTCGGCTTCACCGAATGGCTCTTGAAAAACCATTTGCGGCTATGCCGCCGTCCCGAGGTGTGGCCTCGAAAGAAGACTGCTCAGACTCACGGAAAAGCGTAGCTTTTCCGCAAGTAGATCGGCGAAGCCGAAAGAGAACATCTCGATTATTCGGACTCTGCGCGGCGCAGTCTAAGCAAGTTTAGCTTTTTGTCGTCGGCTTTGAGCACTTCGATATCGAGGCCGCGAAGTTCTAAATGCTCACCGACCTTTGGGACGTAGCCTGCGTCGCTGGTAACAAGGCCGGCGATCGTCGTGTAGTCTTCGTCCTCGAGTTCCATCTGGAATAGCCGCTCGATCTTATCGATCTCGGTCGAGCCGAGCACGTCGTAATAGCCGCCCGTGCCCTCGACGATCTCGATGATCTCTTCTTGCTCGATGTCCTCGTCCTCGATCTCGCCGACTATCTCTTCGAGAATGTCTTCGACGGTGACGAGCCCGGCAACGCCGCCGTATTCGTCGATCACAACGGCGATCTGCACGTGGTTTGCCTGCATCGACTTTAGGAGATCGGCTGCGGTCTTTGTCTCCGGCACAAAAAAGGTGTCGCGCATTATCGTCTCGACGGCGTTTTCTTTTTGACCCTCGGCGAGAGCAGAGAGCAGATCGCGGACGTAGATCATGCCTTCGATGTTGTCGATGCTGTCGCGATAAACGGGAAGCCGCGAATATTTTTCTTCGATAATGATATCGCGAGCGTCTTTGATCGAAGTGCCGACGCTAACGCCGATGATCTCGGTGCGCGGCGTCATAATTTCGCCGGTAAGTGTGTCTGCAAATTCGACGATCGTCTCGATCATCTCGCGTTCTTCTTCCTCGATGATGCCCTCAGCCTCGCCGACCTCCATCAAGGCTTGAAAATCTTCGCCGCTGTCTTCCTCTCTTTCTTCCGTTATGTCAGGAGCAATCGTCGCTTCGAGTTTTTGACGCGACCTCGCGCGTTTTCGTTTTGAAATGGGCTCAACAAAAAGCGAAACGAACGCATAGATGGGCCGTATCGCAGGCAAAAGGAAAAGAAATTTCTTCTCGGTTTCGTGTTGGACGAGCAGACGCGGAACAATTTGCCGCAGCAAAACTGTCGCGCCGAGACCTATGACGAGTGCTAAGAACAGCAGCCGACCGCGAGACGTCACGTAATCACT
>JANOGL010000050.1:0-4347 GCA_031405985.1 Acidobacteriota bacterium
GGCCAGACGGAAAAGCTGGGCATTGTGAAGTACACGCCGCCGAAAGGGATGAACAAGCTGCCGAAGGAAAACGTGGTGGCATTTAGCGAGTTTGACCAGGCAACGGGAAAGTACTGCATTATTACGCTTTACGGAGCCACGCCGGGCACGGGAAATGCCAAGAGCGATTTTGCCCGCGAGTGGAACAACCTCGTGGTCAAAACGTTTACGACAGCGGAAGCGAATCCCTCGACGGAGACTTCGTCGGAAGACGGTTGGACGGCGATCGGGGGCGGTTCCGAGGTCACAGGCGATGTCGGGAAAGCCGTCGCATTTCTGACCGTCATCAGCGGCTATGGACAAACCGTCAGCATTCTCGGGGTTTTTAACGATCAGGCTTATGCTGGCAAGCTTGACGCTTTTATGAGCGCGGTAGAAATGGATAAGGTGAAAACACCTGCGTCACCCGCGGCAAATAATACGGCGGGGGCGACTGGCTCAGCGTCGGGAGCTGCGGCGTTCGATGACAGCGGGAACCTGATCATCCCACAGCCCTCGCGTCAACTCACCACGGCCGATCTGGCCGGTGTGTGGATCGATGGCCCCAATCGCATGACGACCGAGTATGTTCACAGCGGAAGCGGTAAGAGCGCCGGCAGGGACACGACCGCCTTTCAGGTCAAGACGACGTTCAAGAGCGACGGAACATACAGCAGCTTTTTCAACTCGGTACGAAACAAATACGAAACTGAAAGTGATGCCCAGGCCGGCCCATATTCGATCAACGGCCGTCTTCTCTCGATCCAGGGAAAAGGCTACTCGGGAAAACCCAGGACGGTAAAATATGTCATCCGCGGCTGGCTGGAACTGCCCACGATGACCGTTCTGGAGTTGGCCAGCGGCCCGTGGTATGACAACGACGCGATCCCCGAGGTCCACTTTACCGATTTCACCTCTTTTGAAAGCAAACACAGAGGTTCTGAAAAATGGATCCGGGTGAAATAAGGCTCAGTTCTGAAAATCTCGAATTTCGATCACCTCGATCTCATCGCCAACGTTTATGACGGCCAGGAGATCCCCGAGCGGACATTCACCGACCCGCCGGACAGCTATATGCTCACAGACAAATGGGTTCGCGTGAAATAAATTTGTGACCAAAAAGAAAGGCGAGGCAGTTCAGTGTAGATCTTGCCTTTTATCCGCTTCATTCCGTCGGTGAGCCGGAGTCCTTCCACGCTGCCCAGCCGCCGTCCATCGATGTGACATTTGTGTAGCCCATCTTTTGCAGCATGTCGGCGGATAAAGCCGAGCGATAACCGCCGCCGCAATACAAAATCAATTCAGTCTCTTTGTCGGGAAAGGTTTGAACGATGTCGCGTTCGATAATGCCGCGTCCCATGTGACGCGCTCCCGCGGCGTGGGCGGCGGCGTATTCGTTGTCTTCGCGAACGTCGATCAATGTGGCGCCGTTACTCACGCGCGTCTGCGTTTCGGCGACATCGCACTCTTTTACACGCGACTTGGCGTCTTTCGCCAGGCTTAAAAATTCTTCGGAATGTATCATGATTGCCTCATTCTATCGCAAACCAGCCGCGACCAACTAGCCCTAACTCCCTCAAAAATCTATAATGTGAGTTTCGCACAATTACTTATTTTATCGAGGTAAATTACTTTGGCAGAACAATTTGACGTAACAATTATCGGTTCGGGGCCGGGCGGCTATGTCGCGGCAGTTCGCGCAGGACAGCTTGGGTTAAAGGTCGCGATCGTCGAAAAAGAGAAGGACGCACGGCTTGGCGGCACGTGCGGCTTGCGCGGCTGTATTCCGACAAAAGCTCTGCTGAATGCGGCGCATCTTTATCAAAAGGCAGGTGAATTCGAGCACTTCGGTCTGAAGGTCAAAGATCTGAGCTATGATTGGACCGGCGTGCAAAAATACAAATCCGATGTCGTCGCCAAAAACTCGGCCGGCGTGACCTATCTGATGAAAAAGAACAAGGCGACGATCTTTAATGGCTTTGGCAAAATTGTCGGCAAAGGCAAGGTCGAGGTCGCGCTCGCTGATGGTAAGACGCAAACGATCGAGACGAAAAACATTATCATCGCCACCGGTTCGGTCGTGCGGCCGATCCCGGGCTTTGAGACCGATGGAAAGCAAGTCGTAAATTCCGACCACATTCTCGAACTCGACCGCGTGCCAAAATCACTGATAGTCATGGGCTCGGGCGCCGTCGGCGTTGAGTTTGCGAGCGTCTATCATCGCTTCGGCTGCGACACTACGGTTGTCGAGCTACTCGATCGCATTGTGCCGATCGAGGACGCTGATGTTTCAAAGGAACTTGCGCGCTCATTCAAAAAACAAGGCATCAAATGCGAGACCGGCATTAAGCTCGACAAACTTGAGAAGTCGAAATCCGGCGTAAAAGTCTCAGGCAAGAACGCAAAAGGCGATGCCGTCCACTTCGAAGCGGAGATGCTGCTCGTCGCCGTCGGCCGCATGCCATTCATCGAAAACCTCGGCCTCGAAAACACAAAGGTCGTCGTAAATCCGCGCGGCACGATCAAGGTCAATGAATATTGTGAGACTGACGAACCGAACGTTTTCGCCATCGGCGACGTGATCGACACCGCGTGGCTCGCGCACCTTGCTTCAAAAGAAGGCATCATGGTCGTCGAAAAGATCGCCGGTAAAAAAGTCGAGCCGATCAAGCAAAACCTCGTCCCGAACTGCACATATTGCGACCCCGAAGTCGCGTCCGTCGGCCTCACGGAAGAAAAAGCCAAAGCCGCCGGTTACGATGTAAAGGTCGGTAAGTTTCCTTTCTCGGCTTCGGGCAAGGCGCGCATCTTGGGCGAGACCGACGGTTTCGTCAAGATCGTCGCCGAAAAGAAATACGACGAAGTCCTCGGCGTTCACATCATCGGCCCGCACGCGACCGAGCTGCTTGCCGAGGCCTGCGTCGCGATGGCCCTCGAATCCACCGCCGACGAACTCGGTCGCATCATGCACGCTCACCCAACCGTCAGCGAAGCCGTCATGGAAGCCGCCGAAGGTGTCCACGATCTGACGATACATATGTAACGTCTATGTAACGTTTGTATGTTGAAGTACCCAGTTTCAAGAAAAAATACCGGCGAGAGAATCAGGGAGACTGAGCGAGCCATTTGGGTATCGGCTGGGTCGACTCTCTAGATGAAGCCGCGGCCCTCAAAGTTTTTTTTGAGAAAAAGCTGTTTGAGTTAAAAGAAGCCAAGTCCGTTCTTGAAGCCGGTAATTCGGCGCCTTCAGATTGTCCCGACCAAATTGGAAATTTACGACTATGGCTGCGGACGATTTGCCGCGATTTGGAAAGCCTTGACGAATG
Source organism: Acidobacteriota bacterium (assembly GCA_031405985.1). Taxonomy (GTDB): domain Bacteria; phylum Acidobacteriota; class Blastocatellia; order Pyrinomonadales; family Pyrinomonadaceae; genus OLB17. Next base: position 3,345 of record JANOGL010000050.1, read on the forward strand.
CGTTTCCGTTTTGATTCGTAATTATTTTCACTGTATTCGTTGTAGAGAGGGTAAGCGTTGTAGCATGAAAAGCTGAGAGAATTTTTCCCTGTAACTCTTGGTCATCCTCGATGGCATCGACTATCAACCCCAAGTCTAAGGCTGAGGCTCTGCTTATGTGCTTCCCGTGAGTTTTAAAGTTCGAGTGACTCGACAGGTATTCTGCGATCTTAGCCGGTTTTTTCGATTCAGGCTCACTTCGAAACATAAACGATCGAAGCCAACTTTCAACTAACTCCTTGCCAAACGCAATCTGATTCTTGCACTCGACCAATAGGGCGGGTCCGTACTGGCTAAGCATTGGGAGCCAAGAACTTAAGTTCCTTGGGTTTTCCCGACAATCTTTTTGCGCCATTTCAAACTGCTCCAGAATCGCGTGTGCGGCAAATGCCCGAACGCCAATGCCGGTCTGCATAATCATTTGCGGATCAATCGGCCCAATCGATGAGTGCTTGGCCATCAGAATCCGATCCGCCGCGCAGGCTAACATCGTGCCAGCGGACATCGCTCCCTGGGGAATTATGACGCGAATGTCATCGAACTTAGCACGCAGATAACTCACGATCGCATCCGTGGCCTCCGCACTACCGCCGCTTGTGTGGAGAATTAAGTCGAGCGCGTTCCCCTGTAAGCCGTGAACGGCTTGCATAAACGCCTGAACATCTTCGTCGGTAATGATGATCAAATTGGCAGGGACATCTTGGCTAGTCCACCTTGAGGCGTAAACGATTGTGTTGCGGCCCGTGAACCGTGTTAACTCCGCAATATACTTGTTACGAACGGTGTCCACCGCAGCCGGATTTCCGGCGGCAGCTACTTGCTGAATCTCATTGAGGATTTCACCCCAAGTTGGCATCTTTAGGAGGCTCTGTTCGCCGTCACAACAGTCGGCGTATCATTAATAAGGTCAAGATAGGCTCGGAAACTCTCCATTTCAGCCTGAGCCGAAACGTAGGTCTCTAAC
>JANOGL010000072.1:0-1729 GCA_031405985.1 Acidobacteriota bacterium
TACGCGCTTTATGATAAAGACGCGGATCGTTACGAACTGAAAAACGGCGCGCACATTACGACCGCGACGAACGAAAAACCGACTGACATTCGTGCGAGCGAGGCGATCTTCGAGCAAGCCGCGGGCAAGCTCGCGCTCACCGGTAACGCAGACATCAAACAGGGTGGTGACAATCTCAAAGGCGACGCTATCTTCGCCGATCTTTTTCGCGACAACAAAATAAAGCACGCCGTGATTCGCGGCAACGCTTCGGCAAAACAGGTGACGACCGAGCGAACGACTTCGATAACTGCGCCGGAACTGAATGCGACATTCAACGAAGCTCGTCAGCTAAGCAACGCAAACGCCATCGGACAAAGCACTGCTGAATTGACGCCGGCGAATCCCGATCCATCGGGATATTCGCATGTTGCTATGAAGGCGGCGCGCGGCATCGGCGTTTTGTTCAAAGGTGAAGGTTTGATCGACGTAATGCGCACCGACGGGAGGACGACGATAAACTTGAGCGTTCCGAACAACCAGCCCGATTCCGCGAACAAACGCCTCACAGCCGACGCCGTTAAAACGATCTTCAGCGCAAACGGCAAAGACATCGCACGCGCCGAGGCGGCCGGTAACGCCGAACTTTTTATCGAGCCGCTCAACGCGGGCAAAGATAATTACCGCACGACGGTAAACGCGCCGCGATTCGACTGCGAATTTTTTGCGACGGGCAATAATGTCAGATCGTGCGTCGGTGGAAAGAAAGCTCGGGTTGCACGCGTTCCGACCGTGCGGACCGAAGGTCGCGGAACGCAGTATTTAACAGCCGATCAGATAAATGCGCAGTTCAACGAGCGCTCGAACGACGCAGAAAAACTTGACGCCATCGGCAATGCGAAATTCACCGAGCTCGAACGCAACGCGATCGCACGGCAGATGACATTTACGCAGAACGATCAAACGGTGAGGCTTCGCGGTGGCGAGCCGACGGTGTGGGACGCTGGCGCACGCGCGAAGGCTCGCGAGATCGATTGGGACACCCGAAACAGTAAATCGTATCTTCGCGGAGCCGTGAGCACGACTTATTACAGCCGGAAAAAGATGCGCGATTCGACGCCGTTTGCGAGCAGCGACAAACCCGTGTTCGTCACCGCCGAATCCGCCGAGATCGATTCCCTGGCCGAGACCGCGGTTTACACCGGCAACGCTCGCGGCTGGCAGGACAATAATTATGTTCGCGGCAATCGGTTGATGATCGATCAGAGGGCAGGGAAGTTTGCGGCCGAGGGCAATGTGCAGAGCGTTTTGTATAACGCAAAGCTGCGACAGAAAAATAAAGATGCGCTGCAGCCGGTTTATGCTGCGGCGAGTTCTATGAATTACAACCGCGATAGCCGCGTGCTGCAATATCGCAACTCGGTCGATATTCGGCAAGGCGTCGACAGGATCACGGCGGGCGTCGTCGATGTTTATTTAAACGAAAGTAACGAAGTTGCGAAGACCATCGCCGAGCAGAACGTCGTTATCACGCAGCCGAATCGCCGTGCGGTTGGCGATTGGGCGCAATATACTTCGGCTGACGAAGTTGCGATAATTCGGGGCGATCCGGCGACGGTGAGCGACGCTGAGAACGGTTCGTCGCAGAGCGGACAGATCACATTCAATATGCGCGAAAATAAGATCGCGAGCGAAGGAAAATCTAAACAAAACACATCGGGCCGGACACGTTCCGTCTATAAAGTGAAAC
>JANOGL010000130.1:0-8105 GCA_031405985.1 Acidobacteriota bacterium
CTGATCAAATAACCCGTAAGCAAAAACGCAGCCAAACTCATCGCTATCGTCACAGCGAGGCCAAGCGCGATGTAGGTGATCAGCGCGGCTTGCCCGGATCTTGCGCTAAAGCCGTTCAACGAGATCACGAGGATCGACAAGACCACAACGCCTATTGCGAGGTTTAGTACGCACGTGATGATAGCTGCGATGATCTTTGCAGACATCTATTTACCGATTTGTACCCAACTGCCGTCAGATGTGTTTATCTTATACAGGTTGCCGTCGAATTCGATTGAGTAGAGTGACGTTCCCGCCCCGAAAAGAAAATCAATCCTACCGAATTCTTTCTTCCCAAGCTGTTTCCAGACACCCGTCAGCGGATCTGTTTCGTAGAGTGCGCCGCCCTCGGTCGAGTACAGCTTGCCGTTGTGCATAGTGCTGCGATTTGTATTGAGCCAGTCGTTCGACGTGCCGATCCTCTGCCACGAGCCTGTGATCGGGCTGATCGAATAAAAATTGCCGCCGTGCTCGATCGAATAAAGACGATCGCCGCCGGCGTAAAAGAATTTTGTCCGAACGAAATCCGCCTTCCCGATCTGTCGCCACCTGCCGCTGGTCGTGTTCGTCTCGTAAAGCGCTCCCCCCGACTCGACAGTAAAAAGCTTGTCGCCGATCATCGCGCCGAGCATCGTGTTCTTCCAATCGCCCGCCTTCCCAGCGCGGCCCCACGAACCGTCCGCAGCGCTCACGCGATAGAGACTGCCGTCCGATTCGATCGTGACCAGATTCTCCGCGCTCGCAAATAAAAACTTCGTGTTGCCGAACTCAACCTTGCCAATCTGCAGCCATTTGCCGCTCGGAAGCTCTGTGACGTAAAGAGCCCCGCTCTTATCAATCGTGTAGAGCTTGCCGTTGTAGACGACCGCATGCTTCGTGTCCGCCCAGTCGCCGGCCAAAACCGCACCCGTGAGGGCGACCAACAGCATCAACAATGTGACGACGTTCTTAATTGTTCGCATTTCATTGTTCTCCTTAAAAATTTTCCTGACGATATTAGATTGCATTCCAACAGTTGATTGCTTATTCCCAAAGCAATTCCAAACCATCGGGAACAAATTTTTGAAAGGCGCGGTCAGAGCTAATCAGTGTCAGCTTCCGCTCAATCGCCTGCCAGATCAGTATCCGGTCGAATGGGTCAAAGTGGGTGTCTTCGCTTAAGCTGCCATGCGTTGCGGCTTCAACCGGATCAAGCGAGATTACATGCAGGTTCATATTTCTAGCCTCGTCCAAAACATCTGTTGCGGATCTTCCTCCGATTTCAAGCCGTCCGGAGCGCAACTTAATAGCTATTTCCCATAAACTGACGGCGCTCAGCAAAACCTCTTCTGACGCATCTTCGATGATCTCTATAACTTGCGCTGGCAGCTTGTTTCGATCTGTTAATACCCAGAGAAATGTGTGAGTATCGAGAAGGTAGTGCATTTATCCGCGGAGGTCCAACAATTCCTCGTCAGTCATCTTAAAATTCGGGGCGAACTTGACCTTTACCTTGCCTTCCCAAATGCCGATCTTGCGTTTCTTTTTGGCCTTTGCACCGTTAATCGGGACGATTCGGGCGACGGGCGTTTTCTTTTTGCCGTAAAGAATTTCGACAGTCTCACCATTACGCACTTGCTCGAGCACTTCAGAAAATTGAGCTTTTAATTCACCGACAGGCAGGCTTTTCATGGGTTGAGTTTACTTGTTTCTTGACAAGTTGACAAGAAACTTTTCATTTTCTAGTCCGCAAACGCGACGCTCAGTTGCTTGAGCTTCATCGAATCGCTCTGGTCGAGGTCGTCGATGTTATCGCGGTTGACGTAATTGTAGAGAATGTCGCGTTGCTGCGGGTGGTAGCCGGTTTTGCGAATATTGCAGCAAAGGTCGTCACCTAATCGGCGTCAGGTATTTCGCCGCCGCAAGCTCGCCGATCTGTTTGCCCATGGCAGTGCCGACTTCGGTGGAGTTTCGATAATGAACGCCATCGTAGATGCGGCCGTTTGCCACCTCTTGCATAAAATCTTCAATGTTCGACCACGTTCGCGTCGCGCCGTCGGCCGTGGGGCTTGTAGTGGTCAATTTCGGCATTCGACCACTGCCGATCTCAGCTTGCAGCACAGTGCCGACAGCACCCGATACGATGCAGTGCGCACAAGGGTACTCGGGGTGCATAGGGGTTTCGATAAACGGCCGCCATGCCGAATCGCGCGTCGTGGCGTCGTTGCCGTCGATATCGGCGTTGCGGATCGCGGTTATAGGGCGCCAAAAATTGTAATGATATTTTGCGTCAAAGACAGCGATCATTGCGTCATCGATGGCTTGCGTGACTGCCATCAACAAACGCGCGTTTTGCGTTATTTCACGACCGGGAACATCGGCGACCGAGCGGACGACGCCGTGATATATCGCGGGGCCGGTAACTTCCCAAAACTGGGCGATCGAGGTTTGCTCCTGAGTGCGGCGAGAGCCTTCCTTGCCGCCGAGCATCTTGACTTCATCGTAGTCGCGGGCCCAAAGATCACTGGTCAGTTTGGGTGGCGGCCCGGGGCGAAACTGTACAGCATTGGTCATCAGCCACGGAGTACGCTGCGGCCAATGCGGAACGGCAGGAACCGTGGTCGGAACATAAACGCCCGCGATGGTGTACGGACGATACGTTTCGACAACAGAGGCTCCGTCGATGGCCCGCCGAGCAAGCACCGCCGCCGCCTTTTCGCCAACGGCAATGCCGTCGGACCTCGCGGGTCCGTCCGCGATCTTCGCAAGCGCGGCCTCGTAAGCGGCTCGAATAGCCTTCTCCTGCGTCGGGATAAGTTTTAAGAGCGATGCACGAGCCGCCGAGGCGATCGCGGCGTCAACGGATGCCACCGCGGGAGCATCGATTCGCAAACCGCTCGCGGGATAGCGTTTCGTGATCGCGTTGACCGCCTCATAAATAGAAGTGTGAACGAGAGCCATCACCCTGTTGGCGGGTGGTGTCGGCAGCCCCCCGTCCGTGACTATTTCACAGGTCTTTCGATTCCAATCGGTTACTGTATCGGCCGCCTGGGTGATCACGGGGACAGCGAGAAAAGCAGTCGTCAATGTCAGCACGATCAACGAAATTCGTTGGATATTCTTCATAACTTTTTCCTTTTACTGAGACACTATCACGAGCCTCAGTCGGCAAATGCCACGCTCAGTTTCTCGAACGGCATTGATTTCTTAATGTCGAGATCATCAATGCCGTCGCGGCGGATGAAAGACGGTACCGATCCACCATCCGTTAGCAAAATCAGCTCCCGTTCTTTTTCAATATTCTATCAAGCTTAGTTACAAATTCTTCTACATTATTCGTATTGAAGCATAATGGTGGTTTTATCTTAATTACGTTTTCATGCGGGCCATCGGTTCCGGTTAGAATAAAAGCATTTTTCAATTCGTTTCTGACCAAGATGGCTTTTTCTTTGTCAGGAACGCCATCTGCAGATAAAAATTCAATTCCAAGAAACAACCCTTCACCGCGTACATCAGCGATGCAGGAATACTTTTCTTTTAATCTCAATAATTGGCTCTTAAAGAAGGCACCGACCTCCTTGGCGTTGCTCTGTAAATTTTCCTTTTCGATCACATCCAGAACGGCATTTGCGGCTTCACAAGAAACCGGGTTGCCGCCAAACGAGCTAAAGAATTCCATTCCGTTGGCAAACGAATCTGCAATTCCCGGTGTAGTAATAACGGCGGCGATCGGATGCCCGTTACCCATCGGTTTGCCTAGAACCACAATATCGGGCACTACGCCGTGCATTTCAAATCCCCAAAACCAACCGCCAAGCCGTCCAAAACCCGTTTGCACTTCGTCGCTGATTGTCACAATTCGATTCGCATTTAGGTAGCCGTACAAGTCAGCTAAATAGCCTTGGGCAAGCGGCACTTGACCGCCACATCCGGAGATTGGCTCAGCTATGAAAACGGCTGGCGGGTCGGTAGCATGTCGTTCCAATCGGTCAATCGCGTCAACGGCATACTCTTTTCCGGTTGAGAATTTTCCGCTGAACAGATTCGGAAGCGGCAATTTCAAAATATTCGAAGATGAGCCTGCACCTCCCTTTCCATCAAATTTATAAGAACTTATCTCGATGCCCAAACTACTGTTGCCATGATAGCCATGTTCCACCACGGCGACCGTATGTCGCCCTGTGTAAGTCCTTGCCATACGGATTGCAAGGTCGTTGGCCTCGCTGCCGCTGTTTACAAAAAAGATTTTGGACAATTTGTCGGGGAAATGTTTAAGAAGCCTGTCTCCATATTTCGAAAACGGTTCATAAACGTACCTCGTATTCGTATTCAAACGCCGAATCTGATTTGAGATCGCTCTTGAGACCTCGGGATGGCTATGGCCAACGTGGGAAATGTTGTTACAGGCGTCGAGATATGTATTTTCCGACTCGTCATACATATATTGAAAGGCCGCCGAACTCATATGGATCGGAACGTCGTAACTCAAAGTTAGCGACCGACCGGCAATTCTGGTTCTGGATTGGTGACGTTCGTTTTTGCTTAGTTCATGATCTATGGGTTCGAAACCCGCAGCTTTTAGAAAAGTATTTTTTATCTTATTCGGGTTCGTGGTTATCCATTTTTCCAAAAGATTCCAAGCCGGATTTTCGCTGATCAAAACATATCCATTGTCTTGCCCAAGATGTTTTTTCTCAGCCGAATTGCATAAAGAGATACAAAGTCTTGTTGTAATAAATTCGGGCAACAGTTCGATTTCCTGCGGTGTCAATGGATTGGCGCTATGATAGCCCTGCAATAGCGGCAGAATGTCGTTAAAAGGATCTTCCTTATCAAACATCAGGTAGGTCATTGCGACCGCAATTTCAGTTACCATCGGGCCGTACGACGAATCACCAAAATCCAGGAAACCCTCGATCTCACCAGCCTTCACAAGAATATTATTGTCGTTGAGGTCCCCGTGAATGATCTGATGACGCAATTCATGTAAATGCGGAAAGGCGAATTGCTGGAATCGATCTAGAAAGTAAAGGGCCAGTTTTCGTCGTTCCGTCTCTTTTATCAAATCAACTTTAGGCAAGCTCAGATGGGCGTTTTGCACGTCCCAAAACAATCGTCGAGATGCGATCAGCGGACTATTAATTTTCAGTAATTCAATATCTAGTTCTGCAGCTTTTTCACCCAGCGAAAACAATAAGCTCGCTGATTGTTCGATTTCTGAAATAAAGACTCCGTCGATAAAATCCAGAAGTTTCGCCGTTCCTTTCTCATGTGCAAAGAACGGGTCACCATCCGGAGTGTTAATATTTTGAGGCACCTTGAATGACAGCTTACCGCCGATCTCATTGAAGATCCGTGACTCTTCCTTTGCCAACGCCAATTCATCAATGTCTGGGAATATTTTTAGTATATATTTCTTCCCGACATCGTCCGTTAGCGCATACTTTATGTTGCTGTAATTTATATCTCCGTCGAGATTTTTGATCTCAGCAATGTTTTTGTCGAATACTTCTTTGAGCTCTCGCATCGATTGTAGAATACTGTCTGATTTCAAGTGTTCCCAATAACAGTTAAAAATCGGAGGTGCTCGAACCCGGCCTCGGCTATTCAATCCGCAAATGCCACACTGAGTTGCTTGAGCTTCATCGAATCGCTTTGGTCGAGGTCGTCGATGTTATCGCGGTTGATGTAATTGTAAAGAATGTCGCGTTGCTGTGGGCGGTAGCCGGCTTCGCGAATCTGATAACGCAGGTCGCGTTCGTTGGCTTCGACGTGAGCACCGGCGGCGGAGACGACATTTTCTTCGATCATGATCGAGCCCATGTCATCGGCGCCGAATCGCAGCGCGGTCTGGCCGAGTTTCAAACCTTGTGTCAGCCAAGAGGCCTGGATGTGTTGAATGTTATCGAGAAACAAGCGCGAGACGGCGAGCATCTGCAGATAATCGATGCCGGTTGGCTCCTCGGTGATCTTGCGTCCCAAGGCGGTGTTCTCGCGTTGAAATGTCCACGGAATAAAGGCCGTGAATTCGCCGCCAAAACTGTTTTCTGCTTTTAGCGCGAGGGACTCATCCTGCACGTCGCGGACGCGTTGCAGATGTCGGACGCGGTGTTCGATGCGGTCGCCGATGCCGAACATCATCGTCGCAGTCGAGATCAGCCCGACCTTGTGAACGGCCCGCATCACGTCGAGCCATTCCTGCGTGTTACATTTTGTCGAGACACGCTTGCGGACCTCGTCGTCCAGTATCTCGCCGCCGCCGCCGGGCAAGCTATTTAGTCCGGCGTCTTTCAGTCGCTGCATTACGCCCACGTAATCGAGCTTCGAAATGAGCGAAATGTTGTGGATCTCGGGTGGTGAGAAGCAATGCAGTTGAAACTTCGGGTACTTAGCGTGGAGGGTTCGCAGCAGATCTTCGTACCACTCGATATTAAAATCCGGGTGCAGGCCGCCCTGCATCAGCACGCCGGTGCCGCCGAGCGCGATCGTCTCGTCGATACGCGCACAAATTTCGTCGATCGAATGCACGTACGTATCGGGCTTGCCGGGCCGTCGATAAAAAGCGCAGAATGTGCAGACGACGTTGCAGACGTTTGTGTAGTTGATATTGCGGTCGATGATGTATGTGACGACATCGTCGGGGTTTTTGCGCCCGCGAATCTCGTCCGCCGCAAGGCCAATACGGACGAAATCTCGCGATTCAAGCAATGCGGTACAATCTTTGGAAGTGAGTCTTTCGCCCGCGAGAGCTTTATCTAAAATTGGCTGAATACTCTTGGTCATTTCGGCTATAATTCTAACAAATAGCACCCAAAAGTTAATTAGCGGCTATGCCCAGTTCGATCAAATTCAACACGGTTCTCGAACGTTCGCCCGAAACATCGGGCTGGCATTTCCTCGTCATCGAGAGAAAGACGGCGGACAAACTTTTGTTCAAGGACCAATACAAACGCGTCATTTGCACGATCAATGGGGGCGAGCCGTTCCAATGCGCGCTGATGCCGTCGAGCGGAAAGTTCTACATAATCGTTAACAAGAAGAAGCGTGATGCTCTAGGAATTGCGGCGGGCGATAAAGTAAAGGTCGAGCTTGTGATCGACGAAAGCACATACGGCCTGCCGATGCCAGCCGAATTTCGCGAGGTACTCGATCAGGACCCGGAAGGCGACAAGTTGTTTCACTCGCTAACGGCGGGCAAACAACGTTCGCTGCTCTATTTTATAGGGAACGTAAAGGACATCGACAAACGAATTCATCAGTCGCTCGTGATCATCGAACATCTCAAAAACAACGGAAAAGTGATAGACAAGTTGCTGTACGAAGAATTGAAGCGGCCGATGTACTGAGCGCGTCTGTTGATCAGGCTCGATCAGACGAGCTTTCGGGCTTTCGCCCGACCAAGTACGCGATTCCGGCAAAAATGGCTGCCATTACGAGAAACACAACCCCGATCACAGGATCGTCCGGAAGTTTCTCGCCCTTAATACCGATACTCAGGCCAAAAAGATAATTTAGAAAGGTTCCTACCGCAGCCAAGATGAAGGCTCCGATTCCGAGAGTCAAAAATATTCCGATGAATTGTCGCATGTTCTTTGTTCTCCTTGTTTGAGAATGAACGTCGGCGCGCGCGGCGTCTTGCAATCAGGTTGAAATAAATTTTATCTCGCGACATTGCTCGATCAATCCGTGCTTTGCAGCGAGTTTGAAATAGAGTTCCATGCCCTCTTGCATCGACTCGTCAATCGTGTAAGAGATGTTTTCGGTCAGATATTTTTTCATCTCGTCGCGGCTGAGACCGATCTGTGAAGAGTAGTTTGCGGCGATTTCGTCTATGTGTGCGAGGCCTTCGTCACGCGCCGACGCGAAGTCGATCGAACAATCGTCTCGCCGCGTCATCCACATCGCAAAGACAAAACCGAGACCCGTGAACCCGTTCCAAAGCTCCGCTAGGTCGAATGTTCGTAAAGTTAAACCACCCGCTACCGCACGTGGTTCTGACAAACCCAGCGCCGGATCGCCGATCAGGAGAGCTGCGTCCGCATCAGTCAACATGCGTTCTAAATTTGGTTCGACCTCGAGCCACAATG
>JANOGL010000161.1:0-4297 GCA_031405985.1 Acidobacteriota bacterium
ACGAAATTTGGAACGTCGCGCTCATGCCGGTCGAACCGGTCGAGGTCGCGATCCCGAATTCGACATTGGGCGAAGCCGTCGAACTTGCGCTCGACAATCGCCCCGAGCTTGAACTCAACAAAAAGCAAAAAGACATCAACTTAATTGACCGACGTTTCTATCGCGATCAACAGCGGCCGCAGATTGATTTTTTTGCGAGCTACTCCTCAGCGGGAATCGGCGGCAGTCTTAATCCGAATTTCAGCAGCCCGTTTTGCACAAACAGTCCCACGCCAGCGCTTTGCCAAGCTGGTGTGCAGGCTCAACTACAGACATTTCTGTCTCAAATCGGAGGTAGCACTACGGCCGTAACCGATATTTTTGTGAGAAAGTATCCCGTATTCCGTTTTGGCGTTAATTTCAATCTGCCGCTCTTTGGCGACAAAACTGCTGCGGCGCAATATGGCAAGTCGCTTGTCGAGGCCGAGCGGCTCGATGTTCAGCGCGAGCAGATCGAACAGGGAATTCAGGTCGAGGTGCGTAACGCGTTGCAATCGATTCGCACCGCCGAAGCGCGTCTTCGCTCTGCCGCGATCGCACGCGAAAATTCAATAAAGCAATACGAGTCCGAACAACGCAAACTCGACGAGGGCCAATCGGACGTTTACCGCGTGCTTGAGCGCCAAACCGCGCTCACCATCGCGCGCAGCAACGAGCTGCGCGCACGAATTGAGTTAAACAAAGCCGTCGCCGAACTCGAGCGCGCAACCGGCAACACGCTAAAAGCAAACAACATCCAGCCCAAATTAAAAAGATGAAAGCGGTTTACATAAGCAAATTTGACGGTGCGAGCATCGAGCTGCGCGACGTACTCGATCTTACGAAACCGACGGTTGAGCAAGTACTGGTTCGCGTTCACGCTGCTGGGTTGAATCGCGCCGATCTGCTGCAAGCTCGCGGGCTCTATCCGCCGCCGGCCGGTTACTCGCCGAATATTCCCGGTCTCGAGTTCGCGGGCGAGATCGCGGCTGTTGGCGACGATGTAAAAAATTTACAGGCAGGTGAACGCGTATTCGGGATAACTGCGGGCGAATCGCAGGCTGAGTATTTGTTGATCGATGCAAGTTTGTGCGCGACGATTCCCGACAATTTGTCTTTCGCACAAGCTGCTGCAATTCCGGAGGCGTTCATCACGGCGCACGACGCGATAATTACGCAAGGTGATCTGAAAAGCGGCGAGACACTACTGATACATGCCGTCGGCTCTGGCGTCGGCCTCGCAGCATTGCAGATAGTAAAATCAAAAGACGTAATTGTCGTCGGCACATCTCGCACCGCAGACAAGTTAGCGCTGGCGGGCGAATTCGGACTCGACGTCGGAATCTTGACTGACAAAGAAATTAAATTTGCCGAGCAGATAGCCGACATCACTGACGGCAAGGGCGCCGACGTTATTCTCGACCTCGTCGGCGCGGCATACTTTGAACAAAATGTTGCGAGTCTCGCACAAAAAGGAAGATTGATGTTGGTTGGTCTGACATCGGGTCGCACCGCTGAATTCAACCTCGGCATCGCGTTACAAAAACGCGCGCACATCATCGGCACCGTTTTGCGTACGAGATCGACCGAAGAAAAAGCTGACGCGACGCGCAGATTTGCCGACGAAATCGTGCCCATGATAGCAGCCGGCATGATTCGTCCAAACCTCGATAGCGTTTTCGCAGCGGAAAACGTGTCTGATGCTTACAAATATCTTGAGTCTAACGAGAGTTTTGGAAAAGTGGTGTTGGAGTTTTAGATTGCCATATGTGACGCTGCCGCGTCGGTTACGATGCAGAGTCCGGCGACACCGTTCACATCGAGTTCACCGATTAATTTGGCGGCTTGCGCGTAGGTGAGACCGGCGGCTTCGATCTTGTCGAATGAAACAACCGACCAGATAGGACGTTCGATGTCACACGGAATTACTTCAGGTTCATCCGACTCGATAAACTTCGACAGCGACTCGATAAAAGCCTCTTTTGCGATTCTATCGCCAAAAAAATTATTCGGTCCGGCGACCGCCCGTCGTTTACGAAGATGCGGCAGCCCGGACCTCATTTCCTGAATTCTCATACAAACGTCGAGCGCAGCCAAACTTTATCATAGCCCCAAAAGTGATGTAAACACTTTTTTTACTTAGGTTTCAGCCGTTGTCGTCAAAGCTGCCCGCGAGTTGGTAAAATAAAATTCTGTTTATGCTTTACCGCGAATCGTTTTTTATCACAGGCTTTCCGGGCTTTATCGCGAGCCGCCTCGTTGAGCAACTCATCGGGCCCGAGCGGCAGATGTTTTTGCTCGTTGAGCGGACGTTTGTCGAGCAAGCGATGGAAGAGGTTGAGCAGATCGCCGAAGCCACGGCGACGCCGCTCGATAATTTTGTGATCGTCGAGGGCGACATCACGCTGCCTAAGCTCGGGATCTCGGACGCCGATCTTGAGGTTATCCAGATCGAGACCACCGACGTTTTTCATCTCGCGGCGGCGTACGATCTCGCGGTGGCGAAGGACATCGCGTTTGATGTAAATCTCCTCGGTACGCGACACGTGAACGATCTCGCGTGTTCGATAAAAAATCTCCGGCGCCTTCATTATGTTTCGACCTGCTACGTTGCAGGAAAACGGACGGGACAGATTCTCGAAACAGAACTGGAACACAACGCCGGTTTTCGCAACTTTTACGAGGAAACAAAATATCTCGCCGAGCAAGAAGTCGAAAAAGTAAAAAGCCACTTGCCAGTGACGATATATCGTCCGTCGGTCGTCGTCGGGGATTCGCAGACCGGCGAAACCGCAAAGTACGACGGCATATATCATTTGATCCACTATTTGCGAATGGCGCCTTTCCTGCTGCGCGTCGTAAACGTCGGCAACAACGACGTGCGGCTCAATCTCGTGCCCGTCGATTTTGTCGTCGATGCGATTGCAACTTTGGCATTCGATGAAGCGGCGCTCGGCAAGACGCTCGCGATCGCCGACCCGGCGCCGCTGACGACCGCTGAGCTTTTCGACGTGCTCGCAAAAGAACTAACTGGCCGCAAGTCCGAGTACACGCCGCCGACAAAAATTGTCGAGTGGTTTCTCAACTTATCGATTTCGCCCGCGCTCACCGGCCTGCCAAATCACGGCGTCCCGTACTTTTTTCTCTCGCAAAATTACGATACGAGCATCGCCGACAAATTGATGAAAAAGCACGGCATCATCTGCCCGCGTTTCAGAACCTATGCCGGCAATCTGCTCGATTTTGTCGATGAGTTTCCGAAGCTTTGATTTCTTTGCGTTATTCGCGGCTTTGCGTGAGATTTCCCGCAAAGACGCAAAGACCGCAAAGCAAATGAATTCAAGTTTCGAGCATCATACCGCCGAATGTTATTTAAGCCTGTATTTATAAAGACATTATTTTGTCTCGGTTTAATGGCCACCTCAGCGATTCTTGCTAGTGCGCAGAGTGGTCGCATTACTGCGACGCCGACCCCGACGCCGCCGGACGAAACGCTGCGAATCAACACCGAAGAGATCAAATTAAATGTCCTCGCATTTGACGAACGCGGCGAATTTTTTCGCGACGTGACTGCAAATGACCTCGTCATTTCAGAGAACAATATTCTGCATCCGCCGACGAGTGTGCGTCGCATTGCTGCAAATGTCTTGATAGTGATGGACACGGGCGGCGAACTCCGCAGCGTAAAAACTCTGGATCAAACGCGAAAGGTGGCACGCGGCGTAGTTGAAAGTTTACGTCCGGGCGACTCGTTTTCCCTCATTAGTTACGCCGACAAGGCAGAGATCGTGGGCGAATGGACTAACGACAAGCTGCAGGCACTTGCCGCAATAAAGCGAACGAACTTCGGACGGCGTTCCGCATTTGTGGATGCGCTAAAACTCGCGACCGATTTTTTGGAACGTTCAGGACTCGATAACAAACACCTTGTCTTAATAACCGACGGCACCGACAGTCTCGGCCGTTCGTCGCAAAAATTTGATGCGTTGCAGCGGCTGACGGCGACAGACGTCAGCGTGCACGTGATCAGCTACACGTCGATGGAAGCCGTTGCGATCGAGTCGCGAACCAAACGGACCTCGACAACGCCGCCACCAAAAGCTCTTCCGCCTGAGGTCGTCGATCAATTGCCAAACGGAGTCAAAGATCAGCAAAAGGCCGTAAAGATCGGCCCGACCATCAACATCGATCGCACTCTGATCAAACGAATGAA
Source organism: Acidobacteriota bacterium (assembly GCA_031405985.1). GTDB lineage: Bacteria > Acidobacteriota > Blastocatellia > Pyrinomonadales > Pyrinomonadaceae > OLB17. The sequence goes on from JANOGL010000161.1 coordinate 4,232, forward strand.
GGCGCGCAAAGCCGAGCTCGAAGCCGCACAGGAACAGCTCGAAAAGCTCGCCGAAAACACAAACGG
>JANOGL010000231.1:0-4872 GCA_031405985.1 Acidobacteriota bacterium
CGACCCAGCTTGCCGAGAAGCATTTTGCAAAAGCCACACAGCTCGACCCTGCATTCAATCTGCGGCGAAGGTTCGGTGCCGGCCGACAATGAAAAACCAACGAATAACAGCCTCGCGGCATCAATGAGAGAGATGAAAATTAGCGTAGTTGGAATTATTATTTTGTGTTTTGCTCTGATTGCGCTCGGGCAAGCCAAGCCACTGACCCAGACTGAGTACGTCAAGATGCTCTACGGTCTGCAAAAAAATCCGTCCGGCAAAACGGCCATAGTCGAAGCGCTGAGAAAGCGCGGCATCGACTTTGTCGTGACCGACGGAGTTCGTTCGCTGACGCGTTCAAAAGGCGCAAACGACGACGAGCTAAAGCGCGCGCTGGAAGAAGCCAACCGCCGTCGACAAAATCCAACATCGACAAAACTTCCGGCCGCTACCGAGTCCGACGCCATTCTCGGAAAGACTCGCGAAGCAACTTTACAGGCACTCGATGAGATGCCCGATTTTGTCGTCAAACAGCGCATCACGCGCTCGGCTGCATACGCCGGCACGGGCAACTGGCGGCCATACAGCAACCTGGTGATCGCTGTCAGCTACAGCACCGAAAAGGGCGAGCAATATCAGGTGCTGGCTCTTGACGGAGCTCGCGTGACGGCCGAGAAAGGCAGTAACTACGGCGGCTTAACCGGCGCGACGACGGCGGGCGAGTTTGTTGAGAATTTACAAAAACTTTTCAAAGCCGAAAGCAAAACTAAATTTGAGGCGAGCGAGACCGACCTGGTTGGCACTCGACCGGCATTAGTTTTCACCTATCAGATCAACATAGAAAACAACAAAGGCGGCGGCGTGACTTACCGCAACGTATTAACGCAAACGAGTCCGGCGGGCGAGATCGGCAAGATCTGGGTCGACCGCGAGACGTTTAGGATTCTGCGTCTCGAGTTTCAGTTAACTGACATCGAGCGTGGCTTTCCGATCACGGCTTTTCAAAGTTCTACGGATTACGATTGGGTAAAGATCGTAGACGAAAATCATCTGCTGCCGGCAAAGTCGGACGCGAAGTTCACGGTTCGCGAGGGTAGCATACTGACGCAGCAGCGGAATGTGATCTTATTCAGAAACTATCAAAAGTATGGCTCGGAGGTGCGGATCCTGGACGAAGATGTCGTACCGACGCCAGAGCCGACGCCGCTGAAACCTGACTAGCGTGAAACAGAATCGACATCTCTTTGCGGCCTTTCAGTCTTTGCGGGAAACTCCTTTGTTTAACGCATCGCGCTCAAAGAAACTCTTTACGACTTTCGCCGTATGCTTTATTCTTTTCTATAGCGCTTACTCCCAAACATCCCAGCCAAAAGAAGAGAACAAACGCGAGGCCGATTTGATAGAACTCATCAAACTCGACAAGACGATAAAACTCGACATCAAGTACGCGACGGCTGATAATTTTGTCGGGCGAGCGGTTTATCCTGCGGCCCGCGCATTTTTGCAGCGGCCCGCGGCAGAGGCGGTCGTTAAGGTGCACACCTGGCTGAGTCGGCAGGGACTGGGCGTCGTGATCTACGACGGCTATCGCCCGTGGTCGATCACAAAATTGTTTTGGGAGGTCGTGCCCGAAGACAAACGCACGTTTGTCGCCGATCCTGCCAAAGGCTCAAAACACAATCGCGGCTGCGCCGTCGATCTCGGAATTTACGATCTAAAAACCGGTAAAGCGGTGCCGATGCCGTCCGGTTATGACGAGTTTACGGAACGTGCTTCGCCAAATTATCCTGGCGGTACTGACGAAGAGCGGCAGAACCGCGACAAGCTCATACAGCTGATGCAGTCCCATGGCTTTACAGTAAACGCGAACGAGTGGTGGCACTTCGATTACAACGGTTGGCAGGATTACGCGATCTACGACATCGCGTTTTCAGAGGTCGGGAAAAAGAAGAGGAAAAATTGACCGCAGATAAACTCGAGATGACGCAGATCGGAAGGTATTTCTTATCTGCGTCGTCTCGCGTTTATCTGCGGTTAAATTATTCTTACTCCGCTGGTTTGGGTGTCGCAGCCGGAGTTTCGCGTCGCATCGGAGCTTCGATCGCGAATTCTATGTTGATCACATCCGAGATCACCGGAATGCCGCTTGGCAGATTATTGCCGTAATTGATGCCGTAATCGCGTCGGTTTAGCGATGTCGCGGCTACGATTCCCATGCGAGCGCCACTGCGTTCGGTCGCCGGCAGCCAACCTACGATGTTGAACGGGAACGTGATCGACCTTGCCACGCCCTTCATCGTAAAGTCGCCCGTGACGAGCCACGATTTGCCTTTCTTCACGATCTTTGTGCTCTTAAAAGTTATCTCGGGATATTTTGCCACTTCAAAAAAGTCGGCTGAACGCAGGTGATTGTCGCGACCGGTGTTTCCAGTGTCGATGCTCGTCGCTTTTGCGGTGAATTCGACCGTTGATTTGCTCACGTCTTTCGCGTCGTAATTTACCGAGCCGGTGAAGTCGCGGAAAAAGCCCGGTATCTCGATCAAGCCGTTGTGTTTGACCTTAAATCCGATCGCCGAATGCGCGCGGTCAAACGTGTAAACGCCTGAGTCGCCGTCTTTTTGATCGGCAATAAACCGCTCTGCAAACGTTGGCTGAGAGGCCTCGGTGCCCATCTGAGAAATTGCTATGAATGCAACCAAAATTGCTGTAAACAAAAACGAAAATCTTTTCATAATTTAAAACTCCTATTTTATTGTCAGTGTTAAAGAGAACCTCGCCGTGCGTGGACTTCGCACAAGTTTTTTGCGAACAAAGAACAGATAATCGCCCGTCTCCGGAATCTCAAAAACAAGCGTCGGCGAACTTTCAAACTCAGTGTCGAAATCGTTTTGATTATTAAAAACACGAAAGTCAAACAAACTCGTCCGCGTATTTTTGATCGTGACTGTTTGTCCCGCACGCGCATTAAAAACGTATTCCATCTCCTGATCGTTCGACAACGTGCCGGTCAACGTCGCGCTCGATTTTCCGGTGGCGAACTGAATTCGTTTCGGCTCGGCCTTGCCGCCTTGTGCGATGAGAATGTTAGCCGCAAAAAAGCATAAAAGACACAAAAGAATTTGGCTGATAATAGTGCGACAGTTCATTTTTATTACGTTTTGATAATATAGCTCATAACGCAAAAAGCGGAAAGGGAGAATTTATGAACAAACCCGAACAAGATGAGTACGCTGAGTATTACGGCAAGTATATTTTGCTCGTCGATGGCGACGTGTTGCCGATATTGGATGATCAACCCGCTGAGCTGCGCGCCATGTTTGGCGACATGCCCGATGATAAAGGCACGTACGCATACGAGGCGGGAAAGTGGACGCTCAAAGAAGTTCTCAGCCATCTGATCGACGGCGAGCGCTTTTTCGCGTATCGAATGTTGCGAATATCGCGCGGTGACAAAACGCCGATCGAAGGCTTTGAGCAGGACGATTATATCGAAAACTCGAACGCAAACAACCGCTCGTTCGCAAATTTGCTAGACGAATTCGATCTACAACGGCGCTCGAACATGCTTTTCGTAAAAAATTTGTCCGACGAAGCAACTAAACGTCTCGGAACCGCCAGCGGCTACACCGTCTCGGTACGAGCGCTCGTTTACATTATGGCGGGACATGTTCGCCATCACGTGAACATTTTGAAAGAGCGTTATTCGGTTTAGTGAAATACGACGCCATCATCATCGGCGGCGGTGCGGCCGGACTGTTTTGCGCTATTACCGCCGGCAAGCGAGGGCGGCGTGTTTTGGTTGTCGAACATAACGCTGAGGTCGGCCGCAAGATCGTCATTTCGGGCGGCGGGCGTTGCAATTTTACAAATGTAAGTGTCACGGCGGAGAATTTCGTTTCGCAGAATCCGCATTTTTGTAAATCTGCGCTCGCCGGTTACACGCCGCAGGATTTTGTCCGCTTAGTAAAAAAACACAAGATTCCCTTCTATGAAAAAAAGCTCGGGCAGCTTTTTTGTCGCGACAGCTCGCGCTTCGTTGTCGAAATGCTGCTCGCGGAATGTGGTACTGCAAATGTCGAGATCAAGACAAATTGCACTGTTAGCAAAGTAACTCGCGATTCTCGCTTTATCGTTGAGACAAATCAAGGAACGTTCACGGCCGAAAAACTCGTTGTTGCATGCGGTGGATTGTCGTTTCAAAAAATTGGTGCCAGCGATCTCGGTTACAGAATTGCAAGTCAGTTCGGGTTGAAAATTGTCGAGACGAGACCGTCGCTCGTCGGGCTTGTGCTGGCAGATAGAAACTACAAACAGCTCGCCGGCGTTTCAGTTGACGCAGTCGTAAGAAACGGTAAACATAGCTTTCGTGAAAATATTTTATTCACGCATCGCGGCATGTCGGGACCGGCGATCTTGCAGATTTCGAACTATTGGAAAAGGGACGCGCCGGTTGCAATCAACTTAAGCCCTGATGTCGATGCCGCAGAATTATTTTTCAACAATCGTGATAGTCGAAAATCACTCGCTAATTTCCTAAGCACAATTTTGCCAAATCGATTTGCCGAGATGCTTGTCCCTGATAACTTAACAAACAAACCACTCGATAAGCTCACAGATCGCGAAGCCGAGCATATCGTCGCGATGCTGCAAAGCTGGCAAGTCAAATTTCGTGAAACTGAAGGCTACGATCGCGCCGAGGTAACGCTCGGCGGCGTTTCGACTGATGAACTGTCTTCAAAAACACTGGAGGCGAAAAGAGTGGCTGACCTTTATTTTATCGGTGAAGTTGTAGATGTAACCGGCTGGCTCGGCGGCTATAACTTTCAGTGGGCGTGGTCGAGTGGGTTTGCGGCCGGTAATTCAATTTAAAATTGAGCGAGGGCGACGTCTCCC
>JANOGL010000256.1:0-10962 GCA_031405985.1 Acidobacteriota bacterium
TATCATAACTTGCAATGTCGCTCTGGAAGGCGATGCGTTTCTCCTCATCGGTGGCCCCGATCGCACGCAGAGCGTCGCTCTCCGCGGTCAGCCATCTTTCGAGAAAAGGGAAGTTGGCGTCGCGAGCGTAGATGACCGACCAGCTTTCGCGATAACGCGTCGTGCCGCCCGGATAGCCGAGTACAAAGACGAAATCATTTTCCTTGAGGCCGCCGATGTTCGCGGTGAGAAACTTCTTCGGTTTGTAGGGGACGTTATTCGCCGAATAGTCAGCCGACGAACCGTCGGGCGCGACATATGCACGAAGGAACGTGAAATCGCCGGTGTGACGCGTCCATTCGAAGTTGTCCGGATCGCCGCCAAAGAAGCCGATGCTTTTCGGCGGAGCATAAACGACGCGGATGTCTTTGATCTGGCTCGTCTCGTAGAGATAGTAAAAATAACCGCTATTCAGCATCTGAATACGCACGGTCGCACCGGCTTTCGCCTTTGCCTGCTCGGCGGCTTGCAAAGCGTCGGTGTTGGACTTGATCTTTGCTGCAAGGGCTTCGCCGGTCAAGGCGTCGGTACCGGCTTTGATCTTTGCCGTTACGTCCTCGATACGGTTCGTGATGATAATCGAGTAATCCTTGGCCAGGATTTCACCAGAGCGGCTGCCGGCGTTGAAACCTGTCTCGACGAGATCTTTTTCAGGCGTCGAGGCCGACACCAATGCGTCAAACCCGACGTGGTGATTGGTCAGGATGAGGCCCCCGGGTGAGACAAATTCGCCGGTGCCGAAGCCGCCGCCTGTTCCCATATTGACGCGCATCACCGCATCGATCAGTCCGCCGCCCGCAGGATTGTAAACTTCCTCCGGCTTGATCTTCAGGCCTTTTTTCTTGAGCGGCAGAGAAGCGATCTGACCGGGCGCGTACATTCCCTCGTCAATGGCGAAGGTAAATGGCACGGACGTAAATAAAATCGCGACAAACATCGCGAGCGTAAATAAGCGGTTATTTTTCAATTTCATAGAAATGTCTTTTTCCTCAAAGTTAGTTAATAAGATGTTGGAAGTATAACCGATGAGATGGCGGTGCGTCAGTTCCACGTGTCAGTAGCCCGCACGTTATTAGGGCTACCGTGGAATAGTAATAACCGTAGCCCTTGTTAGCACGCGAGCTACGGACACGTACACAAAAAAGCCGTCTTTTCAGACGGCCTGTATAAGAATCTGTAGAAACAGTTACTTTTTGACGATCGTTGTCAGATCGGTCGGCTCAGGCGGCAGGAAGTGACGCGGATTTACCGGTTTTTCGCCGAGACGCAGCTCGTAATGGAGATGCGGGCCGGTCGAGCGTCCGGTCGAACCGACGTAACCGATGAGCTGACCTCGATTGGTCGTATCGCCAACGGTTACTTCAACCTTTGAAAGGTGTCCGTAACGCGTAATCAGACCATTGCCATGATCGATCTCGATCATATTGCCGTAGCCGCCGGTCCAACCTGCTTTGACGATCGTTCCGTTTGCCGGAGCAACGACCAGATCGCCGCGTTCGCCGTCGATGTCCATGCCAGGATGAAACTCATACGAACGTCCACCGAACGGATTACGGCGAAAACCGAATTCGTTATTGATTTTGCCGAGATGAGCCCACATCGTCGGCAGAGTGGCCGGATCACTACTCTTCTGAATCTCACCAAGCTCGCCGTCGAGTTGTTTTGTTTCGCCGTCGAGTTCGCTATCGTCAACCGGTCCCCCACTATTGAAAGCAAAATCCTGAGGGGCAGGCTGCTCCTGAGACTGGATTTCAATGTCGGTTCTGATCGGTTCGGCGGAAAGTTTTGTGAGAATCGATGCGTTGGATACTGTTTCTATAAATGCGGGGTTACTAAAAAGTTTTGATGCCACGAGCGACACGCTCGTAATTCCAAAACACAAAAATACACTCACAACGCCGAAGCGCACGACGCGCTTCGAAAGAGCAAGCCTCTTAATATAAATTCCTGATTTTGATGAATGCGATAAAAGAAAAGCGTACACCTTGTCGTTTTTCTGCATTATTTGCTGCACAAGCTCCTTAAAATGATTTCGTGCCGAAAAGCCAATGTTTCGGCACACGGAATCACGCAAGAATAGCCGCTAGCGACTAACGCGAAACCTAGAACAAGAGTCAAATTATAATTAGAAAACTCTCGCTTATTAAATACTCGCCTCTGAGAATACAGAGACATCCCGCTTGAAGTTCCAAGTAACCTGAGTTATGTTACCTGGCACCTAATCAGACCACACGCCTGTGGAAAACGCAAACTCACGAACGCAAAAGCTGCGAGTTTGCTAATGGCGACAATAATAATGGATTATGGATACTACGCGTTTCTCTGTCTGCTTTGCCACGCCCGAAAGATCATAAATGCCACGGACGCAAAGACGCCGATAAAGAGAATTACGATCAAAATCTTGACGGCAAGTGCCAGAAAACCGACGAAACCGATCAGGGCCTTGAGCAGCGTGATAACCAACGCAATGATCACCAAAATACTGCTGACGATGCCTGCTCCTTTTATAAAGCCCATGATAAAACTCCTTCAATAAATAATACTAAATATCTTTCCAGCTTCCACTGCGCGAGCGGTCGGCAAAATCACTGACGTTGTAATCAGCGGACGGATAACTTGTTCTGCTGAGCGCAAAATTTGTCGATTGAGAAGATGTTGCCCAGGCCGAACCTTCCTTCTTTTTGAAAATGTAACCGCGCAGCACGTAAACCCCAAGCGCGATCAACATCACTGGCAACAATGCACGCAAAATAAAACCGGTGCTCAAAACCCTTTGGAAAATAAACGTCAGTCCGAGAAGCCCGAGGACGATGCCCCACAGTTTCGGGTTTCCTGAGAAGCGTTTGACGAGAATGTCGTCGGCAACGTCGGGCGTAAGGCCAGAGCGTATCATTTGCGCCGTTCGCCACGAATCGAGAGCCGCGAAGAACCACATGCCAATAAAGCCAAACACGAACAATGCGGTTTTTGTGAGGATTGCCATCTGGAACAATCCGACGAATACGCCGAAATAAACAAGAGCCTTTACGGTCTGACCATTATATGCCGCACCGAGTCCCGGACAGACCATCGACAGAACGCTCGCGATAAACGGCGAGGTCCGGCGTTGAACAAAGTTAACGGTATTCGCTCGGTTTTGTTGTCGAAGCAGATCGACGCCCGTCACAATACAGTCCTGACAATACGGAAAGCCCTTGATGCGATGATCGCATGCGGGACACAACGCCCGTCCGCAGCCGTTACAGCCGACAACCGCTGCGTTGTGTGTGTGATAGGCACAATTCATTTATTTCTTTTCCTCGTTGTCGACAAAGGTAGTGCCCGAAACCGGTTCTTGATTCGTTTGTTCGATTGCGGCGGGCTTGCCGCTCAACGCATCGGCGCTTTGCTGATACGTCGATTCGGCAAGTTCATAACTTTTTTGATAAACACCCGCAAGTGAACCATCAGCGGAGACCGTCTGACTAAACACTAAGAAGGCGATCATAAACATCATCGCAACGGGCGCGAGTTGCGGAACACCGATCGGGAACCGCAGCCCGCGAACCCATTCTGCTGCGCGAGAGCCGAACGAAGCCTTCACTTCTTTTGCTTGTTCGGTGCCGAGCGTCAAATTCAAAATCCGTTCGTGCAAACCGGCGGGCACCGCAAGTTCGTCCAATTTGTACGTGTAACAGGCTGCGATCGAGCGAACGACCATGCCGGGCAGATCTTCGCACGACGCGCATAACGAAGCGTGGCGTTCCCAACGGTGGAACATCTGCGCCGGTAAAAATCCGTCGAGATAATCGGTTAGATAACTTTCAAAATCGTTACACGGCATCGCCGTCTCAGGCATCGTCATAGACAAAACGCGGGCTTCGAGGCGCGTTATCGGCGAAGTCGGAACCGACATCTGATGACAAACATCCAGCGATTCTTTTACATCATTGAGCAGGGCGTGGCAGAGCGGGCAGGACAAAGCGTGAGCGGCAACGGCCTTACGCACCGCCGCATCGAGGGTCTTGTCGAGATAATCGGTCAACAGTTCTTCGAACGTCGAACAATTAAAAATGTCTAGCTGCTCAGTCATAAACTAATTAAAAATTCCTAATGTCATTACTTGTTCACTGTTCATTTCACTGTTCAAAATTAACTAAATCGTTACTACCCTCATGCGTCTCAAAATCTTCGCTAATTCTATTCGTCCACGATTGATTCTGGATTTGACCGTACCCTCGGGAATTTTCAAAACATCGACGATCTCCTGATAGGTCAGTTCCTCAATGTCACGCAAGATCACGCAAGTTCTCAAATCCTGCGGCAGTTTGTCGATGCCTTCTTGCACTTGCGACGCCAGTTCTTTACGTTCCATCTCCTTGTGAGCTGAAGTTCCAGCCGCACGAAGGTGATACTGGTGGTCGTCAACCGCGTCGGCCATTGAGTTTTGCGGGTTGCGCTGCCGGTGGCGGTAATCGTCGATTATCAAATTGCGAGCGAGCCGCATTAGCCAATTTGAGAGATCGCCCTGCTTCGGATCATATTGATCGAGCGAGCGATAGACGCGGATAAAAACGTCCTGTGTCAAATCTTCGGCGGCGTCGACGCTCGACGTGAAGCGATACGCGAGATTGAAGATGCGTCGCGAATAGGCCGACACGATATCTTCCCACGCCGTACCATTGCCCACGCGGGCCAGTCGCACGAGTTCAGCACCATTAATTTCGGTCACAGCCTTTATTGCTTCCAAAAACGTTATTCTCCCGAAACTTCTTATTGGCTGCGGCCAAAACCTGTTAGACACGCGGCCCCGCCTTGTCAATGTTTGGTTACGAGACGCGGAAAATAAAAGTTCCAACAAAAACGATAGCACGATTTTGTGGCTGGATTTAGAATTTCGCGGCAGAATACTGTATCTTTTGAGGTTACTGACTGAACTTCTGCACTAGAACATTTTGCGCAAATACATCAAATTCGCCATTCTTCTTCTTCTTACGATTGCCATCTTTTGGTTTTTCGGACGCAATCTCGATTGGCAAGAAGTAAGTGCGAGTCTGCGACGCGCCGATCCATGGCTACTGGCGGCGGCCGTGATTATTATCTGCATCGGCTATTTTTTGCGGGCAGTTCGCTGGAAGGTTCTGCTCGAACCGATCACTGAATCAAATTTGAAAGAGCTTTTTGCGACAACAACGGTCGGATTCACGGCAATCTTTTTGATCGGACGCGCCGGCGAGATAGTCCGTCCGATGTGGCTGCCGATGCGAGACCGACGCGTCCGGCCGAGTGCGGCTCTTGTCACGCTCGGTCTCGAACGCATCTTCGATCTCGCCGCGCTGGTTACATTCTTTGCGGTGAATCTTCTCTGGTTCAAGCCGCAGCCCGGACGCGAGCACGAGTTCGAATATGTCACGCTCGTTGGCTGGCTGATGTTTGCCGGCGTGATCGCCGGTTTTATCGCGTTGATAATCTTTCAGCGGATCTCAGATCGATTTATCGCGTGGGCAACCCGCGTTACCGACAAAAAGTGGATTCCGAAAAGGCTGCAAAAGATTTCACTAAGCATTTCTAGACAGCTCGCATCTGCACTCGCGATCTTGCGTGACTGGCGCGAGACGTTTTGGGTTTCGTTCTGGACCTTTTTGCTGTGGCTCGCGATCGCAGTGCCGACGTGGCTCGTGCTGCTGGCGTTTGGGCTGCCGATCACCTTTAGCGACTCGCTGTTCATCATGGGTTTTGCGGCTGTAAGCTCGGTTGTGCCAACGCCGGGCGGAGCGGCTGGCGCGTTTCATACGGCTACGGCAGCGAGTTTGCTATTTCTAAAAAACGACATTCGACGCGAAGATGCAGCCGCAGTTTCAATCGCGATGCATCTCGTCTATTTTGCTCCGGCGGTCATTTTTGGTTTATATTACTTCTTTCACGGCGACATTAGTGTTGAACGGTTTCGCAGCCTGCTCTCGAGCGAGAATGCCGAGCGCGAGATCGAATCCGACTCGCCGGATTTTGCGACTGAAAACTGACGGCTGACCCTTGCTACTGTTTATGCGTTGTCCTTTTTGCTCACATCTTGAAGACAAAGTAGTTGATTCGCGCGAGGCGAAGGACGGCGATGCGATTCGCCGCCGCCGCGAATGCCTCGAATGCGGTCGCCGCTTCACGTCCTACGAACGCATCGACCAGATTCCGTACATGGTCGTTAAAAAAGATGGTAAACGCGAGCACTTCGACCGCGACAAAGTTATGGGCGGGTTGCTCAAAGCAGCCGAAAAGCGTCCCGTCTCGACAACCCAGCTTGAGAAGATCGCCGACGAGGTCGAAAAAAATGTGCAGGATTCTCTCGATCGCGAACTGCCCGTAAGCGACATCGGTAAAGTCATCATGCGTCGTCTCAAAACTCTCGACAAAGTCGCCTACGTTCGCTTCGCGTCGGTTTATCTCGAATTCGCAGACGTCTCAGAGTTTATGACAGAGTTAAAACAACTGGTTTATAAACGCGACCGTAAGGCATCGAAAAAGCCGAAACCCAAGAAAGATAAAAAGGTATTCTCATGACTGACGAGCGAAGAAAATATGAAAGAAAAGAATTCCGCAAACAGATTTTGCTGGAATTCGTCTCTGGAAAACGTCACGTCAGCATCGCCGACATGGGCATGGAGGGATGCTACGTCGACTCTATCATCGAGGTCAGGGAAGGCGAGTTGGTCGCGTTTGAACTAGCTACTGATCGGTCGGCCAAACGTTTTGTCGGCAAGGTCGCTTACGTTTTGCCGGGGATGGGATTCGGGATTCGGTTCGTGGACCTTACCGAAGAACAACAACTGTTTTTGGCCGTGTTCATGAATTCATAGACCTCCACAGGTTTTGGTCGTGAACATCACGACCAGGTTTTCCCTTTCGTTGCCCTTTTCACCCTAATTACCTAACATAAAAGTTTATGGTTGAACTCAACGAATTTCCGGTCGCGCTTTCCGAGAGCGAAGCGATAGAGCCTATGATGCAGATTCCGCCGGAGTTGCCGGTGCTGCCGTTGCGCGACATCGTGATCTATCCGTTTATGATCGTGCCGCTGTTTGTGTCGCGTGACCGCTCGATCCGCGCGGTCGAAGAAGCGCTGAACAAAGACCGAATGATCCTGCTCGTCTCGCAAAAAGACGTGAACAAAGAAGAGCCGGAGCAGGACGATCTTTATACGGTTGGCACGGTCGCGATCATTATGCGGATGCTAAAGCTGCCCGACGGCCGCATACGAATTTTGATACAAGGGCTTTCGCGTTGTCGCGTTGATAAAGTTGCGGGCGCGGGGCAATACGTGACATCAAGTGTCACGCCAATCATTGAGCCAATGGGCACGGAAAATTCGCTTGAGGTCGAGGCGTTGATTCGCAACATCCGCGGTTCGATGGATCGAGCGGCAAGTTTGGGCAAAAATATTTCGCCCGAGGTACTCGCGATCATCGCAAATCTCGACGATGCCGGCCGACTCGCGGACCTCGCGGCGTCGAATCTCGAGCTCAAGGTCGAAGACGCGCAGAGCGTGCTCGATATCGAAGAGCCGATCGCGCGCTTACGCAGAATTAACGATCTTCTTAGCAAGGAGATCGACGTTCTCACAGTGCAGCAAGAGATCAACGCTCAGGCGCGCTCCGACATCGACCGTTCGCAGCGTGAGTATTTTTTGCGGCAGCAGTTGAAGGCGATTCAGGCCGAGCTTGGCGAAGGCAACGAGCTTTTTGAAGAGATCGAGCAGTATCGCGACAAAATACTAAAGGCCAAGATGCCCGAAACGGCTGAGGAAGAAGCTTTAAGGCAACTCAAAAAACTCGAACGAATGCATCCCGATACGGCTGAAACGGCGACTTTGCGTAATTGGCTCGACACAATGACCGAGCTGCCGTGGGCGAAGGCTTCGAAAGATAACCTCAATCTCAAAAAGGCCGAACGGATTCTCGACGAAGATCATTACGGCCTCGACCGCGTCAAAGAGCGAATGATCGAGTCGCTGGCCGTTCGCAAACTCAAAGAAAAACCTAAGGGGTCGATACTGTGTTTGGTCGGCCCGCCGGGCGTCGGCAAGACTTCGCTCGGCCGCTCTGTTGCACGGGCGCTGAATCGAAAATTTGTGCGGCTCAGCCTAGGTGGTCTGCACGACGAAGCCGAGATTCGCGGCCATCGCCGCACCTATGTCGGGGCGATGCCGGGTCGGCTGATTCAGGCGATCCAGCAGGCTGGGACTAATAATCCGCTGATCATGCTCGACGAGATCGACAAGGTCGGTGCCGATTTTCGCGGCGATCCGTCGAGCGCGCTGCTCGAGGTGCTCGATCCGGAGCAGAACGCGACTTTCCGCGATAACTATCTCGGCGTCACATTCGATCTGTCGAACGCAATGTTCATGACGACGGCGAATATTCTCGACACCGTGCAGCCCGCGCTTCGCGACCGAATGGAGACGATCTCGCTGTCGGGCTACACCGAGGAGGAAAAGCTTGAGATCGCAAAGCGGCACCTGATCCCGAAGCAGATCGAGGAGAACGGCCTCGAACGATCGGATGTGAGATTCGACCGCAGGGCGATCGCAAAGATGATCAGCGAATACACACAGGAAGCCGGTTTACGGCAACTCGAGCGCGAGATCGGCAAAGTTTGCCGCAAGGTCGCGCGGCAAAAAGCTGAGAACGACGGCGAATTTGAATCGATGCGGGTTACCGCTGAAAATCTGAAAAACTATCTTCGCGTGCCAAAGATCTTCAACGAAGGAGCTCTCAAGAAAGATCAGATCGGCACCGTTACGGGTCTCGCGTGGACGGCGGTCGGCGGCGACATCCTGTTTATCGAGGCTCTAAAAACCAAAGGTAAAGGTAAGCTGCTGCTCACAGGCCAGCTTGGCGAGGTGATGCAGGAATCTGCGCAGGCTGCGTTTTCATATGCAAAGGCGCGTTCAAAGGAACTCGGCATCGACGAGTCGGTGCTCGAGAATTACGACATTCACATTCACCTTCCCGAAGGCGCGATACCAAAGGACGGCCCGAGCGCTGGCATCACGATGGCGACGGCTCTTGTCTCGGTTCTTTCGCAGCGTCCCGTGCGAAAGGATATAGCGATGACCGGCGAGATCACACTACGCGGCAACGTGCTGCCCGTCGGCGGCGTCAAAGAAAAGCTGCTCGCCGCCCGTCGTGCGAAGATAAAAACGGTCATTCTGCCAGAGCCGAATGAGCGCGATCTTGAGGATCTTCCGCAGGAAGTCCGCGACGATTTGACCTTTATATTTGTGGAAAACGTGCAGCAGGTCTTCGATGCGGCGCTCAGAGAGAGTAAATTGCCAGTTGAAAAGCCAAAAGCACGAGCTTTGAAAGCGGCGTGAGCGAGCTGATGTCTTTATTTTGAAAGGGTTTTTCGCGTTGACCTGTCCATTTTCATAGGTTATCCTTTTAAGGTTGCTGTTTAACGCGGAACTTTTGTGACGCGCGGGCGTTAAAAGCGGTGACAACAAACGATTTAGGCCTTTCACACGCTGCTTGAATCAGTTAACAAATTTATAGAAACGATTTAATGAAGTTATTTATATCCAAATTTTTCTGTCTGACGGCAACAGCATTTTTCTTTCTGAATTCGACGGCGATCGCTCAGATCACTAGTTCACGCTCGAGCAATGATACGAGCACGCCCGAGGTTTTCAAGGCTCAAGACGCGGTGGATAGCGTTTTGGCTGAATCGGGACGGGCCTTTAATGAAGGCCTGCTGGCCTACGAGGACAACAAGCTGTCTGAGGCGGGTGCAAAATTTAATAAGTCTGTCGAGGTCTTTCTTTATTCAACGCTTAACATTCAACGCGAACCAAAACTGCAAGGCTGTTACAACCAGCTTATCGAAACGATATATCGCATCGAGTTTCCGTCAGAGACGCAGTTGCCACAAGTAAAAAATCTTGCTCAGACATGCAGCTGGAGAATCGACGCAAACTTAGCTGACAGAATTACGACGATAGCCAAATCGCCCTTGAATAAGGCAGTGGCTGTTCCCAGCGGCGTTTCTGTCGCTGCGAACACATCGCCGGCGACTCAAACAAAGATAGGCTTTAACACGCAAGAATTTGAGCCTTCGCCGCTCGACGAGCTTTCGCGCCTCGAACTCACAGTCGATGAGCAGCAGATCGAGAATAATCCCGTTGCGCAAGCTCAATATCAGTACATCCAATACGCCGTCGCAAATAAATCTCTCGGGTTTACGTTTCAGGTTCACCCGATGATCCAGCAATACATCAACTACTATCGCGGCCGCGGCCGCACGACGATGGAAGTCGGATTGTATCGCTCGGGAATGTTTATGCGCATGGCTCGCCGCATCTTCAAGGAAGAAGGCTTACCAGAAAATATCACGTGGCTCGGTCAGGTCGAGAGCGCGTGGAAGCCGAGCGCAATGTCGCACATGGCGGCGTCGGGACTTTGGCAGTTTATTCCCGGCACTGGAGCTCGATATGGTTTAAGACGCACGGCTTTTATCGACGAGCGAAACAGCTTTGACGAAGCGACACGGGCGTCGGCTCGCTATTTGAAGTTTCTCTTTAACCGCTATGGCGACTGGGAACTCGCAATGGCCGGTTACAACTGCGGCGAAGGCAACGTCGATAAAGCGATCTCGCGCGCCGGGAGCCGAAATTTCTGGGCGGCGTATCCATACTTGCCGCGTGAAACGCGGAACTACGTCCCCAATATTCTTGCGACCATCTTGATCGCGAACAACCCCGGCGAATACGGTTTTGGTCATATCCGCCCGGCCGCACCGCTGCAGTATGACCGCATTCGGGTGCCAGGAATGACGAATCTTAGTATCCTCGCGCAAGCATCGGATTCGAGCGTGCAGTATATTCGTTACCTCAATCCGCACCTTCGCAGCAACACGACTCCGCCGGAGCCGTACATCGTAAACGTTCCTGCGGGC
>JANOGL010000286.1:0-9134 GCA_031405985.1 Acidobacteriota bacterium
GCATCGGCAGATCTCAATAATGCGACGAGTTTGTCGCCGGACACATCGTTGTCAACGGTTCGCGTGTCGCTGACTGTAACTATTGCTGCTTTTATCAATGTATTCGCCATTTTAACGCAGAGCTCGCAAAGTACGCAGAGATAAACCACATATTTATTTCTCTCGTTCGATCAGGCCTTTGTTACCTCTGCGGTCTCTGCGATCTCTGCGTTTAATTCCTATCCAGCGGTTGTTTCAATCGTCTCAAGACGGCTCCGGCGTCGACCATACAAAACACTCAACAAAACGCCGAGAACGACGAGCAGCATCCCGACGATAGCGAGTGAACCTTGTGTTTCGCCGAAAACGATCCAACCGACACTGATCGCGTAGATCAAGCCAGTATAATTGATGACCGCAACGCTTGCGACCCGTTCGCTTTGCAAAGCGCGTGTGAGAAACACTTGGCCGATCTGCGAAAACACGCCGACAAGCAGTAGCCAAAGCCAATCCAAGCCGACCGGTGTTTTCCAATCAAAAAATAAACTCACAAAACCGACAGCCGCGCCGACTAGCTGAAAATGCAGCACGACGGTCAACGGATGTTCGCGTCCGCGTAAAGACCGTACGAGATTGTAAGCCATCGCGGAGCAAAACGCAGAGAATACTCCGAGCCCGAGATAGAAAGGCGAAATGCGTTCATCGACACGTTCGATAAGGAGCACGCCGCCAAACGCGATCGCGTAAAAAAGCCACTGCATTCCTGCTACGCGTTCCTTCAAAACAAAGATCGCGATCGTGGCCGTAAAGATCGGCGAGAGATATTGTATCGTCTGCGCCGACGCAAGCGGCATATTCTGCAGTGTTAGAAAAAAACAGAACAACGCCGTTGTCCCAAATAGTCCGCGAAGCAGCAACCGCAAATGGTTTTCGCCGATGATGCCGCCTTTTTCACCACGCAAACCGTAAAGACAAATTGCCGTTGCAATAATGCAGCGAAAAAAAACCGTCTCCATCGCCGGAATGTGCGCGACCTGCTTTACGCAGACATTCGCCAAGAAAAAAGCGAGCGTCGATAAAAACATCGCACGCACGCCGACAGTAAAAAATGTTGGTTTCGCGTCCAAACTACGAATTTAATTTTTTTGAGCCGGCGCCGCAACCGCAATCGTGGCTGCAGCCGTTTTTGACTGAGAATGCTCGGCGTTTACGCAGCAGTGAGATTGCTGCGAATGCAACAGCGGCGAATATTATTGCGGCGACGATAAGGCTCTGAAAATCCATCAAAGTATACTTTAGTTTGTTTTTTTGGCTTTATGAGTTGCCACTAGCTTTAGCTAGTGGAACAAGTCAAAAAACCTTTCGGGCTTTAGCCCAAGATTCGGCTAAAGCCGATTATATATTTTCACGCTATCCACTAGCTGAAGCTAGTGGCAACTTATTGTCATCCGAAGCCCAGAGCCTTGCCGCCTTGATAGGTTATCAGTGCCGCGATGTAAGCAAGGCCGGTCATGTAAGCCAACATAAACAACGGCCATCTCCATGAATTTGTTTCGCGACGCACCACGGCAAGCGTGGACATACACTGAATCGCGAGAACGAAAAATACCATTAGCGTCAGCGCAGTTAGCGGCGTCCAAGCTGGCCGCCCGTCGTCGGTTTTAGCATCGCGAACGGCGGCGAGCAGCGTTTCGCTCTCTTCCGTTTCGTCTTTGCCAACGCTGTAAATGATACTCAAAGTCGAGACGAGGACCTCGCGCGCCGCAAAGCTCGCGATCAGCGCGACGCCGATCTTCCAGTCGAATCCGAGCGGCTCGATGACAGGTTCGATCGCGTGACCGAGTTTGCCCGCAAAACTGTGTTTGAGCTGTTCGGATTCCGGCAACTCTGACCCAGTCGCTACCGCTCCCGGTTCCGACATCTTCGTCTGCTGACTGCTGACTGCTGACTGCTGACTGCTTCTTGGAAAATACATCAAAGCCCACAAGATGATCGAGATCGCGAGGATCACCGTTCCGGCGCGTTTTAAGAAAAGCCACGCTCGCGTCAGCATGTTTTGTAAAACCGTGCGAAGGTTCGGCAATCGATACGGCGGCAGCTCCATCAGAAAGGGCGGCGGCGGAGCTTTTAGAACCGTTCGCTTTAATATAAATGCGACGATGATCGCAACCACGATTCCCAACGCGTACATCGCAAGCATCAAAACCGCCCCGAGTGAAATAAATCCCAGCACGGTTTGCCCGGCGAAAAACGTCGCGATCATCAACGTGTAAACCGGCAGGCGTGCGGAGCACGACATGAATGGCGCGATCATGATCGTCGCAAAACGATCGCGGCGGCTCTCGATCGTGCGCGTCGCCATAATGCCTGGAATCGCGCAGGCAAAGCTCGAAACAAGCGGCAAAAACGCCTTGCCATGAAGCCCGACGCGGCTCATAAGCTTGTCGAGCAAAAACGCCGCACGAGCCATATAGCCGCTGTCTTCGAGCAGCGAGATGAACAAAAAGAGCAGCAAAATCTGCGGTAGAAAAACTACAACGCCGCCGACGCCGGCGATTATGCCATCGGCGAGAAGATCGGCGAAAATGCCCGGCGGCATCTGTGTTCGCACAAAATCACCGAGCGCGTGAAAACCTTGTTCGAGCAGATCCATCGGTAAGCTCGCCCATGAAAAGATCGTTTGAAAAACGAGAAGTAAAATTGCGACCAGTATAACCAGCCCAAAAAATTTGTGCGTTAACACCCGGTCGATCTTTTCCGAAAGCCGATGCTTTTCGTGATCGCTGTGCCAGACGGATTCCTGAACAACATTCGAGATAAAATTGTAACGCGTGAAAATTTTTCCGTGGGCGCCATTTTCGCTCGTTTCTTCAAACGTATAGGGAACAACCGGCGTCGTGCCGATGACCTCTTTTACTTTTTCAGCAAGCTCGTCAATACCGCGGCTTGTTTTTGAATTGACGGCGACGACCGGCGTCTTAAGCAGCGCAGCGAGCATTTCGATATCGATCTCGTGCTTCTGTTTTTCAAAAACATCGATCATCGTCAACGCAACGACGACCGGCACGCCGAATTCAAACATCTGCGTGACGAGATACAAATTACGTTCGAGATTTGTCGCATCAACGACGGCGATGATCGCGTCGGGTTTGGGCACACCGCTTTGCTCGCCGGTGATAACGTCGCGGGCAATCTGTTCGTCGAGCGACGTCGCATCGAGACTGTAAAGACCAGGGAGATCGATGAGATTCGCCGCGTTGCCATTCAGCGTCCACGAGCCGGTTTTACGTTCAACCGTAACGCCCGGATAGTTTGCAACTTTTTGTTTTAGGCCGGTGAGGGAGTTAAAGAGCGTGGTCTTGCCGGCGTTTGGATTGCCTGCAAGTGCGATCGTAAGATGTCGGTCAACACTCGTGTCTTTCATTCATCGCGAGGATTAGATAGCGACTTCGATAGCGTCGGCTTCGCTGCGACGCATTGCGAGGCTGTATCCGCGAAGACGGACTTCGATTGGGTCGCCGAAGGGAGCGCTCTTTACAACTTGCAGCTCAACGCCGGGAACCACGCCAAGCTCCATCAATCTTTTTGAAACGCGGCTCGAACCATGAACACTTTTGACGCGCGCGTCTGTACCGTGAGGCAGATCGGTGAGCGTTAATTTATCTTTAGTTTTTCTTTTCATCTTTTTTTGGTTTTGTTTCCCAGAGAACGTTGATGATGACCCATTTGCCGCCGAATTTGCCAACGTGAAGATAGTCGATCCAATCGCGCATCTCGAGTTTGACCGTTGCTGCGCCGCCGAACACGTCGAGAATCGTCACGTCTTTTTGTTGTTCATCTTTCGGAGTGCTTTTACCAAAACCGGTGCGCGTGCCTTGCACCAACGACATCGCAGTCATCTGACCAAGATTGCTTTGGCCCTTGTCGTTTGTGCGGACGATGCGTTTTGCGAGGTCGGGACTCAGAGCGCTTTCCATCTTGTCGGCGTTACCTTCGTACCAACCTTCGGCGTAATTGAGCGCGGCGCGTTTTATGCCTTCTCGATCGGCTTCCGTTTGAGCAAAACCGCCGATAGAACACACGGCGATGAGCACGCCAACCAATATCAGATTCACTTTCAACGTTTTGTCCTCCACTAACCAAATTGTATCTTAAATGAAAACCATTTTCAATTTCAATTAGAAATTATTATTTGATCGGAGAAAGATTCCGGATAAAGCCTTATTTTTGAATGAGATCGGCCTGAAGCATACCTATCGAGAAACGAACCGGAGATCGCCCATTAGTCAAACCTAGCCATAGTTTGGGGGCGAGGCTGTCAAGCTGCGGGTTGCCGGTCGAGATCGAGATCATCTGAGCTTGCATTTTCACTCCATTGATCGTGACGTCTTCCGGTCTTGATGGACGCAGGGTGAAAACATAGGTCCGCGATTCCCAAAACACGGCAACGCGAGTGTCATTCACGGGACTGCTTGCATCGCGGCTTGGCGTCAGGTTGAACGAACGCATCGCGTAGATAAGCGAGAGAATGCTGTGCGTCCCAACCGGCGATTCGAATTGGGGCGACACACCTGCTTTGATCCCGCCGGTTCTATTATCGAATGTCGCGGTTCCATTCAAACCGGGAATCGCGTTCTTAAAAATAACTTCTATCGAGCGCGGAGCAAGTGTTTCGGGGTCAACCAGAGTTTGAATGTGGTCACTTTGGGCAAAGAGGTTGCTGCCCGGCTCGATGGCTGTGACCTCGGCGCTTAGAACGAGGTTGTCTTCGCCATTGATAAACTTTCGCTCTTTTGCGGTGAGCGTAATCGTTCCAACAGGAACGCCAGCCGCGGCAACTCGATAATCGAGCGTCTCGCCAAGTTTGAATCCAAGCTCCGACGCGAGCGGTTGGTTATCGACGTACGGCGTCGGACTTGGAGTTGGTCGCGGGGTAATCTGCGGCAAAGGTGTTTTGATCGGTTCGGGCGTCGGAGTCGGTGAGGTCGACGGTTCGGGTTTGTTGACGCCGGCTAGAGCAATGCGAAACTCGTTCTTGCCCATTTTAAATCGAAACAAAACCGGCATGCGATCTTCGTCGTTTGTAAAATTTATTCTGAGATCCCGCAGTCCATGAGCCGTCAGATATTCGCTCGTTACGGTCGAAATTGTTGTGTCGAACTCACCTGCATCGCTTCTCACTTTCTCAGCACCGCTTGAGAGAAAATTGATGACGTGCTGCTGCCCGTCCTCGAACAGCGGAAAGCTTCCGCTCCCACCGTTTGCACGAGCTTTATAAATTGCCGAGACGATATCGTAATTCGCCGTCGGAGTCGTCAGATAATTTTTAATCGTCTCTTTTGGCACCGGCCCGTAGTTGTCGATGTTGCTGATGTAAAGCGGCAGACCTGTGTCTGGCGAGACGTAAACTGTGCGGCTCTCGTCGATGAGATAAAAGGCGGCGCTTATAAAGTCGAAAGTTTTTGCTTTAGCTCGGAGTTCAACGGCGTCGCGGCCACTCAGTTTGCCTGTCGACGCTATGTGCAGCTCAGCGTAACCAATATTTGAAAATCTATCGAACGAAATTTGGTACGTCAGTTTCTCGCCATCGCGAAACTGCATAGTCGATTGTGCAGTCAAAGCTGTCGCCAGACTCGCAACAAAAACTGTTGCGACGACAAGTCTGATGATTTTGAAGAAAAGCGATTGCATCGGTTAGTTTTCCGCCTCCGCGAGCATTGCCTCGAGAGCGTCAATTCGATTCTCAGCTTGCGTGATCGGGCGGCCGATGACGACATAATCTGAGCCGTTCGCGATTGCCTCGCGAAGGGTAGTTACACGCTTTTGATCGTCGGTTGTTGCGGCGATAGGGCGAATTCCGGGCGTGACCGTAATAAAACTCTTATCTTCGACTGATTCTCGTATTGCGATAACTTCTCGCGGTGACGCGACAACGCCGTCGAGTCCGCTTAGATGTGCAAGCCGGGCTAGATTAGCAACTTGCTGCTCGATCTCGCCTTCGAAGCCAGTTTCTTTAAGCGTGTCGGTGTTTGAGCTGGTAAGAACGGTAACGCCGATGACGAGCGGTTTTGCGATGCCGTGTGTACTGCAAAACTCAGAGACATCGTTGGCCGTCCGTTTCATCATTTCGCGGCCGCCGAGGGCGTGAATATTGAACATCCAAACGCCAAGTTTAGCAGCCTCGACGCCCGCTTTCGCAACAGTATTCGGAATGTCGTGAAACTTCAGATCGAGAAAAACCTTCACGCCCGACTCCGTAACTTCTTGTACAAACTCCGGCCCTGCCGCTGTAAAAAGTTGCAAGCCGATCTTGAACGCCCCTACATTATCACGCAACTCGGACAAGATCTGTCGGACTTCATCACGCGTTTCAACATCTAGAGCAACGATTATTTTTTCTCTGACTTGTGAGATCTGGTTCTTAGCCTGAGTAGCTTCGATCATTGTTAATTAATCACTTGTGAGGATGCTGCGGAACCTGCCTTTCTCCCAGACGTATGAACTTCCGGCCTTTTCCCAAATGTAATCAAATATTGCGTCGTTTTTGTACTGAAAATTCTTTTTCCTCTCAAAATCATAATCCTTTTTGCCACGTTTAATCGACATAATGCAGTCGCTGGCGCCTAAGATATGTGTCTGATATGTTTTCCCGCTCTTCATCAAAACGATTGTAATGCGTTTTTCCTGATTAGATTTAGATTGTAGCATCGCCGCATAATCAGTTTTGCCGTCGCCATTCCAATCACCTTTGATCAAATTCGGCTGCTCATGCGGCCTTTCTCTCTGAAAGTACTCACCTATTTCGGGTTGTATCTGAGCCATCTGCCAACTCGAAAACTTCCTCGACAAAAGTCGCTCGCATTCTGCGGGTAAAACTACGGATTGAGCGCAAATCGGTGC
Organism: Acidobacteriota bacterium; assembly: GCA_031405985.1. Taxonomy (GTDB): domain Bacteria; phylum Acidobacteriota; class Blastocatellia; order Pyrinomonadales; family Pyrinomonadaceae; genus OLB17. Next base: position 6,880 of record JANOGL010000286.1, read on the forward strand.
AACAAAGCAAAGTAAGATGGCTATCGCAGAGAGTCTTTTCATGACTTAATCGAGATCGAGAGGGTTTTTGAATGGCGTGCCCGCGTCAGTATCCGCGCGTTTCATGGCTTCTTTAAATTTTTCTTCGAGAATTCGTTCGCGGTCCTTCATCGACGACATTTCCTGCGCAAATATCTGCTCCCGGAGTTCTTTTTGTTTACCAAGTTCGCCTTTCAGATCTTCAAACGAGCCGAGAATTTTCTTTTTCTCTTCGTGTGCGAGCAGCGCGCCCGTGCCGGCATCGACGGTCAGCGTCGCTTCGCAGCACGGACAAATTATCGAATACTTATCCATAGCCATAGCGGATTATACAATATTCGGCGTGATTATCAGTGTCGCTTCAATGCGAAAAATCGTAGTTTCTAAAAGCTGTGGCTTTAAGTGTGAAGGTCGTTTACAAATCCATCTTCCGCAAGATCTCTTGGAAACGAGGGTCGCTGCGGAGTTGGTCAAAATGCGGCGTCGCCTTTAGCCACATCATGCGGTCGTCCCTTTCTGCGAAGCCTTTTTGAAGCTGCTTTATAGCGTCTTCGTTTCGTTCCATTGCCGCGTACACCGAGGCGAGGCGAACGCTGTAACCTTGGCCGGTCTCTGCTTTTTGTTCTAGTTTCTTTAGGAGTTCTGATGCTTTTTCAGCTTGTCCCGCCCGTCGATAGGCGATGGCGATCGCAACGGTCACCTTGTAATCATCCTGAAAATCGTTGGGAATTTGTTCGAGCAGCGTTATCGCCTCGGCGTATTTGCCGACCTCAGAATACGCCATCGCGGCACCGACGCGAGCATCGTTCTGCACCTCGAGCGAACCGGGCAAAGACGTACGACGGAGATATTCGGCGACGGACTCTTCGTACTGCCGATTGCAGTACAAGGCCCAACTCGGACTGTGGTTGACCGGATTGAGTTGACTCGCCTGTTGAGACAATCGAACAGCTTCGCCCGCTTTACCAAGCGTAATATAAAGAAAAGCGAGTCGGGCATAGGCAGCTGCAAAGTTTGGGTCGAGTTCGATCGCTCGTCGCAGGTGTTTTTCGGACTCGGCCCAATCCCAATCGTAGATTCGGCGAATCCAACCGAGCGAAGCGTGCGCCTCGGCCAAATTATTGTCGAGGACCAAAGCCTGCGAAGCGTAGGATTTTGCTTTTTCGTAATTTTCAATGCGCTTTTCTTTCGCTGAGCGGTTTGCAAGCAGGGCATGTGAATCGGCAAGCCCTGAATAGGCGAGCGCGTATTTCGGGTCGTATTTCAGTGCCAGCTCGAATTCGACTATCGCTTTTCCATAATCAGCCTGAAAGTGCAGATACCGTCCGGTTTGATACGCCCGATATGCTTCGCTGTTTTCGGTATAGTGTTTGAGCGTGGCCTCGCGGTTTTTCAGATCAAACGCCGATCCCAAAAACGCCGCGGTTTTTAGAGCGATCTCATCCTGAAATTCAAAAATACGCGCCTCGGCTTGATCAAACGTCTCGCTCCAAATCTGTTTGCCATCGCTCGTGCGCAAAAGTCGCAGATTAACCCGCAAGCTGTTCTCTGACCTCTGCAACGTGCCTTCAAGAACCGCATCGACATTAAGCTGACGACCGATCGCGAGCGGCTCTTGCTTTTCGTCCGTGTAACTGCTGACTGCAGCGATCGAGAGAATTTTGACTTCGTTAAGTTTCCCTAAACTGGTAATCAGAGCATCGGCAAACCCTAAGCCTATGGCTTTTTCATTATCGCCGCTTAACGATCTTAACGGCAAAATGGCGATCGATCTTATCGGCTGACCGACTCCGGCAAGGCGGCTGTTGTAAGCGTAAACACCGACGGCAATCGCGGCCAGTAGACAAGCGCCGATCACGATAGGCAGCGATTGAGGCCTCGCAGTCTGGGTGGCAACTTTTGCCGGAATATCAATGAGCTTCGGTTCTTCGGAGTTCTCGATTTCCTGAATAAAAGTTTTTGAAAATGAGTGTCGTTCGATGACAAGATCGCCGTTGTCGAGATCGTATATTTCGCCAACGAACCGATAGCCGCGACGCGGTACGGTTTGGATGAGTTCAACAGTCTCGCCCAACTCTTTAACTTTCTTTCGCAGGCGATAGATGTGCTGCGCAAGGTTACTCTCCTCGACAAACGAGTCGGCCCAGACACGATCGAGAATTTCGTCTTTGGTAAGAATCTCGCCGCGTCGTTCCGTAAGCAGGCAAAGAAGCTCGATCTCCTTCAGTTGCAGGTTG